>NZ_JBRBZA010000037.1:0-10479 GCF_053493975.1 Thermomicrobium sp. | reverse complement strand
ATCCCCACTAACATGATTGCCGGCCCTGGCGGGCCGGCGGGTCAGACACCGCCTGACCCCTACGCGGCGGGGAACCGCCGCCACCGTGGTGCCCTTGTCCCCGACCGGGGATCCGTGGCCCCACGCTGTAGGGGCGAGGCGCTGCCTCGCCCGCCGCGCGACAGCGCGGCAATACGCAGCGCGGCATTCAGCACTGCCGCCCCGTGTCCCAGCACCACGGTCGACGAATTCCCCAGCACGGGCCGACCCTCCCGGGCCAGCCGTTCAGGCGGTATCCGACCTCCTCGAGAACTCGTCGACTGCGCCGCCGGAGCTGAACCCCCGTGAGCGCGGCCCCACAGTGCCGCGTCGACCGGTGAGGCTATTCGTCGCGCTGACGAAGATTCCCCCGACCCGTTCGCTCGCCGAGCTTGTGGGATGACGGCAGCGCGAACCGGTTTCGGGACGGGCTCCAGCTGGCGACGGCCTTCCCATCGCGCCTGACTGGGCAGGCCATGAGTCCCCATCCGCCCGGTCACGAACAGCCAGGCCCTCCCGCAGCCGGCTCTGGCACCGAAACCTCCCACCTGACCGATCGGCCCGGACAGACGCGTCCCCAACCCGCTTCAGCCGACCGGCAGATCGCCCCTCGGGTTCCGGCTCCGAGCGAGCGCGGCCGGCTGTTTCCCCTCCCGGCCGAGCAGGCGCAAGAGGAGCTGCAGCTCGAACTGCGCTTCTGGATCGGTCAGATCGCGACCGAGCAGTGTGCCCGCCTGCTCCAACCGGTAGCGGACGGTGTTGGGATGCACCCCCAGTTCCTCGGCGACCGCGTTGACCGAAAAACGCGCTCGCACCCAGTGCACGAGCGTCTCGACCAGCCGGTCGCCGTGTCGTGCCCGCTCCAGTGGCCCGAGCCAAAGGGAAAGGAACGCGTGGCGCGCCTCGCCGTCCCCCGCTAGCACGCGCTCCAAGACCAGGTCCTCGTAGCGGTACAGCCCCGGCCGGCTCACGTACTCGAGGAGGGTGCAGGCCTCGCGATAGCTCCGGCGCACTCCGTCCGGCCCAGCGTGCGCCCGACCAGCCACTGCGGTGAGCCCACAGCCGGCCAACTCCTGCCAGATCCGCTCCAGGTGCGCCTCCTGTTCCACCAGCGCGATGACTTGGTCGTGCACGGTCGCCACCAGCGGTGCCGCCGCGAGCTGGCGCAGGACGCGGCGGACACGCAACGCCACCTGCTCGCGCCGCTGGAACGCTTCCACGGTGAGCGGCGGTTCGCCGAGCGCGATCACCGCGACGCGGTAGCACCGCGCCGGATCGTAGCCGAGCGCGCGTGCCCGCTCCAGCTCCTCCGGCGAGCCACTGAAGCGCCCCTCGATGACCGTTGTGAGAAAGGCATAGCCCAGCCGCGCCTCCAGCTGCGCCAGTTCCCGCTGCTGGGCGAAGAGCAAGGCGAACACCAGCGCTGCATGCTCGGCCGCCCGGAGATCCAGGCCGCTCAGCGGTTCAGCTCCCTCGATGATCCAGACGAGCCCGACCAGTTCCCCGTGGAGCCAGATCGGACAGACCACCCGCTCGCGCAAGCCCAGCTCCGGGATGGCCGGCACGCGATACGGCTGCGCCCCCTGCGGCGGCAAGTAGCCGCGAGCCGCCAGCCCCTCCTGGAGCCAGGCTGGTGCGCGACCCGACTCGATCGTCACCTGTCGGGCCGCGTCCTCGTAGGGTCCACGCTGGTAGTACGCCAGGAGCGTCCCGTCCGGTTCCTCGACCGTGATCGAGCGGCCGAGGAGTTCGCCCAGCGTGCGGACCAACCGATCGAGGCTGCGCGTCCGAGCCGCGGCTCGCATCAGCTCGCGGTGCAGCTTCTCGGCCCGCTCCAGTTCCTGCCACTGCTCGCGCAGGATGAGCTGGTGGACCGTCTCGGTGATGCGGACGAAGGGAATCTCCCACGGGATCTCGATGAGCGGTAGACCGACCTCCTCGGCAGCCGTCCGCATCGGGTCGGGGAAGCGCGCGAAATAGTGCGGGACCGCTAGACCGAGTGCCGCCACCCCGCGTTCGGCGAGCCGCCGTACCAGGTCCGCCAGCTCCCCGTCGCGGCGCGGCCAGGCGATGCCGGTGCTCAGCATCAGCATGCCGCGGTCGATCCACGGCAGGGGATCGGGCAGGTCGACCACGTGGACCCAGCGGACCCGCGCCTCCAGCCCGCTCGCTCCCGCTACCACCCGCGCACCCTGCAGGACGGGGAGATCCAAGAGATCAGCGACGCGCACGCTGTTCCTCCTGTCACGTCTTCCAAAAGTGCCTGCACAGAAGTGTACGCTGCTCCAAGACAGGAGGCTGGCCGGCCCAGCACGTGGGAGCTCGATACGCTTCGCCGGCAGGGGGCGCTGGTCGGGGCGAGACGTGCCTCGCGTGCTGCATCAGCGGCGCGACACCTGTCCCCTTGACCCCTCACCACCGCCCCGCGGTCCTCGGGCCACGGCGCCTCGTGCCGGCCCTCGCGCACCGCCGGGTCAGGCACCGCCTGTCCCCTACCAGGCGAGGTCAGTCGCCTCACCGGTGAGGGCCATCCGTTCCCGCGGCGTCAGGCCGCCGAACCAGGCAGGGGCGAGGCGCTGCCTCGCCCGCCGTGTCAGGGGCGCGGTCACACGGACGGCGGCAAATCGCCCCATGCGGATCACACAATCGCGGCATCGGATCGGCCACGGTCGGATTGGCCGGCCCCCCCGGGCCGGCGGGTCAGGCACCGCCTGACCCCTACAGGACGGGGGTTGCGCCTACCCGTCGCACCCGAATGCCCGACCAGGGACGCATGGCATACCCCTGTAGGGGCGACGCGCTGCCTCGCCCGCCGCGCCGAAGGCGCGGCACACACCGGTGCGCCTGCCGCGGCGGCGTCGACCATTCGCGCGGCGGTCATCGTGGCAGTACGGGACGATTGCCGGCCCTGGTGGGCCGGCGGGTCAGGCACCGCCCGACCCCTACCGGACGGGGATCACGCACCAGCCGCACGCACGTCGATCACCGCGGCGGTGGTATGCATCCGTCGCAGGACGCGATACGCACGCCGGGACGTGACGCGGTACCCCGTGTAGGGGCGGCGCGCAGTGCACCGACCTTTCCCGCCGTCTCGCGCCGCGCACCCGCGCGCTACACTTGTCAGGCGAGCTGCGGTGCCGGGGAGGAGAGGAGAGGAGAAGAGCATGCCAGCACGGAGCAAGGCGTTCCAGCGCGCGCTCGATGCGGCACTGGCTAATCACGCCCAGCGGGCAGCGCTCGAGCGGACACTCACCCGCTATCGCCAGCGACGCGCCGAAGCGTTCGCCGACGTCGACTTCGCCGCCCTGCGCACCGATCTCCGACGGCGCAAGGAGGCGGCGATCGCCCAGCTTCCCGAGCTCGTCGCCACGTTCCAGCGCCAAGCCGAGGCAGTCGGCGCCAATGTCCACCTGGCCCGCACGGCCGAGGACGCCCGCCGCTACATCGTCGAACTCGTCCAGCGCACCGGGGCACACCTGGTCGTCAAGTCGAAGTCGATGGCCACCGAGGAGATCCGCCTCAACGAGGCGCTCGAGCACGCCGGTGCTCGCGTCGTCGAAACCGACCTCGGTGAATGGATCGTGCAGCTGGCTGGCGAGCGACCGTCGCACCTGATCGGCCCAGCCATCCACAAGTCGCGCGAGCAGATCGCCGAGCTCTTCTCCCGGGTACTCGGTCGCCCGATCCCGCCCGACCCCCCGCAGCTGGTCGAGGTCGCTCGCCAGGAACTCCGCCGCGCCTTCATCGAGGCGGATATCGGCATCACCGGCGCCAATGCCGCCATCGCGGAGACCGGTACGCTCGTCATCGTCACCAACGAGGGGAACGCCGAACTGGTCGCGACTCTCCCGCCGATCCACGTCGCGGTCGTCGGTATCGACAAGATCGTCCCTACTCTCGACGACATCCCGCCGCTGCTGCGCGTCCTGCCCCGGGCCGGCGCTGCCCAGAAGTTGACCGTCCGCGTCCTCTTCATCACCGGTCCAACCCGCACGGCCGACATCGAGATCCAGTTGGTGCGCGGCGCACACGGGCCGCGCGAGCTGCACATCGTCCTGCTCGACAACGGGCGCCTGGCAGCGCGCCAGGATCCGGAACTGGTCGATGCCCTCTATTGCATCCGCTGTGGTGCCTGCTCGAACGTCTGCCCACCCTACCAGGTGGTCAGTGGACACCTCTTCGGACACATCTACACTGGCCCGATCGGTCTCCCCTTGACCGCGATCCATCACGGGCTGGAGGAGGCGGCCGACCCCCAGAGCCTCTGCGTCTCCTGCAATGCCTGCGAGACAGTCTGCCCGGTCGCCATCCCGATCCCGCGCCTCATCCTCGACGTGCGCGCCCGCGTCGCCGAGCGACTCGGGCTCCCCTTCCTCAAGCGAGCCGCGCTCGAGCGCTGGAGCGACCCGCGGAGCGGCGACCGTTGGGCCCGCCTGGCGGCGCTCGCCGCCGCACCGCTGGCCGACCGCGACGGCTACCTCCGCGCGCTTCCTTTCGTCGACGGCGCGACGAGCAGCCGACACCTGCCGGCCCCGGCCCGGCGGCCATTGCGCGACCGGCTGCGGCACTTGGCACCGGAGTCGGCCCGCGAACGAGCGGCCCCGCCGCCCCGCTTCGTCGGCAGCCGAGTCGTCGGCCAGACGGTCGCTTTCTTCCCCGGCTGCCTCATCGACCGGCTGCTGCCCGAGATGGGCGAAGCGGCCGTCCAGGTGCTGGAGGCCTGTGGCTGCCGCGTGGTCTTCCCGCTCGACCAGCACTGCTGCGGCTTGGTGGCCAACAACGCGGGCGACCGCCGGCACGCTCGCTCCCTGGCGCGACAGACGATCGAACTCCTCGAGCGCATCGAGGCCGATTGGATCGTCACCCCCTCGACCAGCTGCTTCGCGGCGATCGCACAGGACTATCAGTATCTCTTCCGCGACGAGCCAGCCTGGCGCGAGCGTGCCGCCCGCGCCGCTGCCCGCGTGGTCGACTTCGTCACCTTCCTCGACCGGATCGCCCAGCTCGGCCCGCAGGAGTGGTCGCGGCCTGGCCCAGTCGTGACGTACCACGACAGTTGCCAGTCGGCCAATGCGCTCGGCTTGCGCGAGCAGCCGCGGCGCCTCCTCAGCGAGGTCCTAGGCTGTACGGTGATCGAGATGGAGGAATCGAGCTTCTGCTGCGGGTTCGGCGGGACTTTCAGCTTGGACTACCCGGAGCTTTCGGCAGCGATCTTGGAACGCAAGCTGCGCACAGCGGGCGCGACCGGCGCGCCGCTCGTCGTCGCCGACAATCCGGGGTGTCTCTTGCAGATCCGCGGCGGACTGCACGCGCGCGGGAATCCACAACGGGCCGTCCATCTGGCGGAACTCGCCGCCGAGCGCCTGGCCGATCTCGCGCACCCGCCAGTAGAGCAGGGGGAACGCACGGTCCATGCACCAGCCTGAGCACCAACACACCCCAGCCAGCCTGCGGGCCGAGTACAAGCAGCGCGCGCTCGCTTGGGCGCTCGGCATCACGCTGGTCTTCATGGTGGCGGAGACGATCGGCGGCTGGCTGGCTGGCTCGCTGGCACTCCTGGCCGATGCCGCCCACATGGCGACCGACGCAGCAGCGCTCGGGCTGGCGCTGTTCGCCAGCTGGCTGGCGCGTCGGCCGGCCACACCGGCGCGCTCCTATGGCTTCTACCGGGCCGAGGTGCTCGCCGCGCTGGCCAATGCTGCCTTCCTCATGCTGGTTTGTGCCGGTATCTTTTGGGAAGCCTTCCAGCGCCTGCTCCATCCTCGACCGGTCGATGCTCCGCTGATGCTCGCCATCGCACTCGCTGGGCTGGCAGCCAATGGCGCCGCGGCGTGGGTCCTCTCGCGCGGCGCGCTGCATCGCCACGACGTCAACCTGCGGAGTGCCTTCCTGCACGTCGTCGGTGACCTGCTCGGCTCGATCGCGGCCATCGCCGCCGGCACGATCATCTGGCTCACTGGCTGGACGCCGGTCGATCCGCTGCTCTCGGCAGCCATCGGGGTGCTCGTCCTGCGGTCGGCCTGGCGCGTGCTGTGGGACTCGGTCGAGGTCCTGCTGGAAGCCACCCCCGCTCACCTCGACCCAGCAGCGATCCGGGCTGCCATGCGCACCGTCCCGGGCGTCGTCGATGTGCACGATCTCCATGTCTGGACGGTCACCAGCGGCTTCGTCGCGCTGAGCGGACACGTCGAAGTGGACGAGACGCGCCCCTGGCCAGCGGTGCTCCTCGAACTCGCCCAGATCCTGCGTGACCGCTTCGGGATCCTCCACGTGACGCTCCAACCCGAACGACCGGCTGGGCTCCCGGAAGCGTTCCGCGGCTGCTCGCTCGATTCACCGGAAGGCCTGCGCAGCTGCCTCTTGCCGCTGACCGAGGAGACCGCTACGACCCAGCGTTGACGCGTGGCGCCGCCCCGGAACGATGGCCACTCGCCACACGAGAGCGGACGACGCGCGCTGGGGTGGTAATCCCGGGGCAGTCGCTTGCAGAATCCAGTCGTTTCGTTACAATGCCTACAGCGACGAGCGGTACAGCCAGCGAAGCGGAGGACGAGGGTGAGCGCAGCAGAGACCGTCAAATTCGTATTGACCGAGGCCGATCTCCCGACGCACTGGTACAACCTGGCCGCCGATCTCCCCACGCTTCCCCCACCACCCATCCACCCAGCGACCGGGGAACCGGTGGGGCCGGCCGACCTCGAACCCCTCTTTCCGATGGAGCTCATCCTCCAGGAAGTGAGCCGCGAGCGCTGGATCGAGATCCCCGGGCCGGTCCTCGACGTCTACCGACTCTGGCGACCGACGCCCCTCTTCCGAGCCCGCCGGCTCGAGCGCGTGCTCGGCACACCAGCGCGCATCTACTACAAGTACGAAGGGGTCAGCCCAGCTGGGAGTCACAAGCCGAATACGGCGGTCGCCCAGGCCTACTACAACAAGCAGGCCGGGGTGAAGCGGCTCACCACCGAGACAGGAGCGGGTCAGTGGGGAAGCTCGCTCGCCATGGCCTGCGCCTTCTTCGGCATCGAACTCAAGGTGTACATGGTGCGGGCCAGCTATCTCCAGAAGCCGTACCGGCGCATCCTGATGGAGACCTGGGGAGCCCAGTGCGTCCCCAGTCCCAGCCCCGACACCGCGTCCGGCCGGCGCTTCTACGAGCAGGATCCGGAGCATCCGGGAAGCCTCGGCATCGCCATTTCCGAGGCAGTCGAGGACGCAGCCTCGCGCGCGGACACCAAGTACTCGCTCGGCAGCGTGCTCAACCACGTGCTCCTGCACCAGACGGTCATCGGGCTGGAGACACTCCGGCAGTTCGAGCTGGCCGGTGACTACCCGGACGTCATCTTCGGCTGTGTCGGAGGTGGTTCCAACTTCGCTGGCCTGACTTTCCCCTTCGTGCGGGACAAGCTCCAGGGGAAGGACGTGCGCATCGTCGCCGTCGAGCCGGCCGCCTGCCCATCGCTCACCCGCGGCGTCTATACCTACGACTTCGGCGACACGGCACGGACGACGCCGCTGCTCAAAATGCACACGCTCGGCCACACGTTCATCCCTGCCCGGATCCACGCCGGCGGCTTGCGCTACCATGGCATGGCACCACTGGTCAGCCACCTCTACGAGCACGGACTGATCGAGGCGGTCGCGCTCCCGCAGACCAAGGTGTTCGAGGGAGCTGTTCTCTTCGCCCGCGCCGAGGGGATCATTCCCGCTCCCGAATCGGCCCACGCCGTGCGCGCGGCGATCGACGAGGCCCGCCGCTGCGCCGAGACCGGCGAGGAGAAGGCGATCCTGATCGGGCTGAGCGGGCACGGCCACTTCGATCTGGCCGCCTACGAGGCCTACCTCGCCGGGAAGCTGGAAGACTACGAGTATCCGGAGGAAGCGATCCGCCAGGCACTCGCCGACTTGCCCACGGTCAGCGGCTGACCACCGCGAGGAGTTGACTTCTACCCACACCCCGCTGCCCCAGTCGTGCAGCGGGGTGCGGTCGCGCGTACCCCGATCGCGTCGCGAGCGGTGCTCGCGACGACAGCGTCACCGACTCGCCCGGTCGGATTCGCTATCCCGCTGTCGCCGACGTGCCGAGTACGATGATGGGTGCCCGATCGATCAGGGCACTTGGGTGACCGAGTGGGACGAGGCGCGTGCTGCGCCGCTCGGACCGCACCGCTCGCGCACCGGATCGAGCGTTCGCTCGGCTCGGTCCTGTAGTACACTGGATGCGATCGGGGGTCAGCGATGGCGTTCACCGTCGAGGAGTTCCGGAAGTTCCTGGATTTGATCGAGCAGCATCCGGAGTTGCGCGAAGAACTCCGGCGGTACGTGCTGACCCAAGAACTGCTGGCGCTCCCGACCGAGGTGCGCGACCTGAGTCGCCGTGTCGATCGGCTCGAGCAAGCGGTGGAGTCGCTCACCGAAGCCGTCCGGGAGCTCGTCACGGTCGTCCGCAGCCACGACGAGCGACTCTCCCGCGTCGAGCAGGAAGTCGCCGATCTCCGCGAGCTGATCCGCGAACTGGCCGAACTCACCCGGCGACACGACACCGAACTCCGCGAGATCCGTGCACTCCTGGCTCGCCAAGACGAGCGGATCGCTCGCCTCGAAGAGATCGCCGCCCGCCAAGAGGAACGCTTGGCTCGGCTCGAAGAGATCGCCGCTCGCCAGGAAGAACGCCTGGCGCGCCAGGAGGAGCGGCTCGATCGGCACGAGGAGCGTCTCGATCGCATCGAGATCGAGATGCGCGAGATGCGTGCCGCGATCACTACGCTGACCGAGGCCGTGACCGCATTGACCCGCAAGACGGAGGAGCATGACCGCCGACTGGACCGCCTGTCGCGCATCTACGGTGCCGAAGTCGAACTCCGCGCCTTGCGCCGGATCCTCGACCTCTACACGGCAGCTGGCTGGGAACCAGTGACCCGACCACGGGCAGTCGCCGTGAACGGCGAGTTCGACGTCGTCGTGCTCATGCGGCACCCCGATCGGGGAGAGTACTGGTTCGTCGTCGAGGCGAAGGCCCGCCTCCATCCGCGCGATGTCGTCGAGTTCGCCGGCAAGCTCCAGCGGCAGCAGGTCCGCCGAGCCCTCCGCGAGCAAGGGGTCAGCGGCCTGACCATGGCGTACCTCTACGGCTATTCGGTCGATCGCCGAGTCGACGAGGCGGCCCGCTCCCTGGGGATCGGCATCCTCGACGAACTCGGCGAAGCGGTCGCCCCTCAGCCCGTCACGCTGGACTGAGTCTCGTCGGCGAGCTGGCGTGCGGTCCGGAAGATCGCGTCCAGCATCGCCTCGTCGAGCAATCCCGTCTGCGTATTGCGCCGGCTCGGATGGTAGCTGGCGAGGAGCCACAGCGAACCGGTGCGCCCGGGGAGCGTTGGCCATCGATAGAGCGCGCCGTGCCGGAAGCGCGGCCGCGGCGTCGCCACGTCCCCCACCGGCTCGGGCTGTCCCGCACCGAGTTCGCGCAGGGCGGCTCGCGCCGCTTCGAACGCGATCTGGCCGAGGCAGACGAGCACGCGAGCCTGCTCGAGGAGCCGCAGTTCCTCGACGAGATAGGGCCGGCAGCGCGCGAGTTCCTCCCGCGTCGGCCGATTGTCGGGAGGAGCACAGCGGCAGGCCGCCGTGATGTACGCCTCGCTCAACGCGAGTCCATCGCCGCGATGGCGGCTCACTGGCTGGTTCGCCAAGCCCGCGCGGTACAGCGCACGGCAGAGAAAGTCACCCGAGGCATCGCCAGTGAACATCCGTCCCGTCCGGTTCCCCCCGTGCGCCGCGGGCGCGAGCCCGATGACGATCACCCGTGCCAGGGGATCGCCGAAACCAGGGACCGGCTTTCCCCAATAGTCCTCGTCACGATACGCCCGGCGCTTCGCCTGCGCGACAGTCGCCCGATAGGTGACCAAGCGCGGGCAAGCCGTGCACGCGACGATCCGCTGGGCGAGTGCGTTCAGTCGGTCGACCGTGCAGTCCATCGGTGCCTCCAGGAGGAGTGTGCGCCGAGCGGGGTCGATCGCGCCAGCCAGCACGGGCCGCCTGTGCCAGTACGCTCCCCACATGGGTGCGCCCGTGCGGCGCACCCCACGTGCCGATCGTACGCGAGCGAGCCACGCGGCCGAGTGATCGACCAGCACGGCAGGTGTCCGGGGCTGCCGCCGCGTGAGCCGAACGCCCCGCGAGCCCTTGCGCCAGCCTGTCCGGGCGCGCTCGGCCGCCCGTGCCCTACACCCGTCCCCTGGGAGAGCGGGCAACCCAGCCGCGCTCGCTCTGGCTGGGGCCAGCGCTGCCTGCTCTGCCAGCCCACGCGGGTCGAGCGCGGCGGACGATGCACCGCGTCGCCCCTCCGAGGGGAACGCGCGCCAGCCTGATCAGCGGGCTGCTGTCCGGCGTCGTGCAGTGCCGAGGGGCGTGCACCGGCGAGGCGGATGAGCTGCGGCGCGGAGCGGTCCGGTGCAGCCTGACCGGCTG
>NZ_JBRBZA010000036.1:0-32491 GCF_053493975.1 Thermomicrobium sp. | reverse complement strand
TCTGCACATTACAGTGAAGCCGTACCCCGGTTGAGTATCGCGGAGGAGGAGCGATGACTTCGGTTGCGCAGCTGGATGACGTCACTCGCCGCGATCTGGTCGAGCGCCTGCGTCGTATCGAAGGACAAGCGCGGGGGATCGCTCGCATGATCGAGGAAGGACGAGAATGCGTCGATATCGTGCAGCAACTGGCAGCGATGCGAGCGGCGACCGATAGCCTATGCGTAGAACTCGTGCAAGCCATGCTCGAACGCTGCTTCCTCGACGGGACATCACCGGCGCCCCAGCAACTCGCTCGCGTTCTCAAAGCGGTGATCCGCGGCGGGCGATGAAAGGAGACACCGATGGCGCGCTACGGGTTCGTCATCGATCAGCGCAAATGCATCGGCTGTCATGCGTGCACCGTCGCTTGTAAATCGGAGAACCTCGTTCCGCTCGGTGTCTACCGGACCTGGGTAAAGTACGTCGAAAAGGGGACCTTCCCACACACAAGGCGATCGTTCACGGTACTGCGCTGCAACCACTGCGACGACGCACCCTGTGTGACGATTTGCCCGACCAAGGCCCTGTTCCGTCGACCGGACGGTATCATCGATTTCGATGCCGACCGGTGCATCGGCTGCAAGTCGTGCATGCAGGCGTGCCCTTATGATGCGCTCTACATCGATCCGATCACTCGGACAGCAGCCAAATGCAATTACTGCAGCCACCGGGTCGATCAAGGCTTGCTTCCAGCCTGTGTCGTCGTCTGTCCCGAGAAAGCGATCATCGCGGGAGACCTCGACGACCCGACGAGCGAGATTCATCAACTCGTCGCCCGCGAGCCGGTGACGGTGCGCAAGCCGGAGCAGGGGACGCGTCCGAAGTTGTTCTATCTGGGGGCCGACGAAGCGAGCCTGACCCCCGAGGTGCAGACGCGGACGACTGGGTACCTGTGGGCTGAGGTGAGGCTGGACGATCGCCCGGCCGAGGCAGTGTGTGGCGCCGGTTATCTCCCGGGGCCAGCCGATGCTCGGGTAGCCTATGATGTCTGGCATCCCAAACCGTGGGGATGGAAGGTGGCGAGTTATCTCTGGACGAAGTCGATCGGAAGTGGTGCGCTGGCGCTCGGTGGACCGTTGCTCGCCAGCGGGGTGATGAGCGATCGGCTGCTGGGCATCGGCTCAGCAGCGATCGGGATGGTGTTCCTGGCCCTCACCGCCCTGCTTCTGATCTGGGACCTCAAGCGGCCGGAGCGGTTCTGGTATCTCCTGGTCAAACCGAATCCGCGGAGTTGGCTCGTCTGGGGCGGCTACATCCTCCTGGTGGTGGGAGGTCTCGTGTTCTTCTGGGCAGTCGCCGCGCTCGCGGGCTGGCAGGGGATCGAGCGCGTGCTCGCTTGGCTGGCGCTGCCGGGTGGGATCGCGGCGGCAGGCTACACGGCTTTCCTCTTCGGTCAAGCGGAGGGGCGTGATTTCTGGCAGAGTCCGCTCCTGCTTCCCATCCTTCTCCTGCAGGCTTTGGTGGCTGGTACAGCTGCTCTGCTGTTGCTCGTGGTCGCAGGCGGAGCACTCGAGGGGCGAGCGTGGCTCGGGCTGATGTTGGGTGGTGGGTTGCTCGGGCTACTCGTCCTGGTGGCGAGCGAGCTCTTGGTGCCACACGCCAACCTGCATGTCGCCAAGGCTGCGCGCTTGTTGACGCATGGTCCCTATCGCCGAGAGCTGCTCGCGGTCGGTCTCGGTGTCGGTGTGTCGGTACCCCTGATCGCATTGGTTCTCGGATGGGCGAGTGGGAATCTGGCGCCCGGGAGCGTCATCGCGGCGGTGGCAGCCCTGATCGGGCTCTGGAGTTACGAGCGACTCTGGGTCGAGGCCGGACAAGACATCCCGTTGAGTTGAGGGGGCGACGATGCAGCGTGCGACGCGAGCGACGACGAGGCAGGCCGATAAACGTGCTGTCCAGGAACCGTTCGTTCCCGAACGGACGAGTGGTCTGGCCAGCTATCCCCCGCCCGAGCGATGGGACGATTGGGAAGAGCGGGGACCGGACGGACGGGTGCGGCGCTATTTCCTGATCCCGACCGTCTGTTTCAACTGCGAGGCAGCCTGTGGCCTTCTCGCCTATGTCGACAAGGAGACGCTGGATATCCGCAAATTGGAGGGGCATCCCTTCCATCCGGGAAGCCGCGGTCGCAATTGCGCGAAGGGGCCTGCCACCATCAACCAGGTCAAGGATCCGGAACGGATCCTCTACCCGCTACGCCGGGTCGGGCCGCGCGGGTCGGGCAAGTGGGAACGCGTCAGCTGGGACGAAGTGCTGGACGATATCGCGGGGCGGATGCGCCGCGCCTTTCTCGAGGGACGGCAGAACGAGGTGATGTACCACGTCGGTCGTCCTGGTGAGGACGGCTTCATGGAGCGCGTCCTGTGGTCGTGGGGGGTGGACGGGCACAACTCGCACACCAATGTCTGCTCGTCGGGTGGACGATTCGGCTATGCAGTGTGGATGGGTGCCGATCGTCCCTCGCCAGATCATGCCAATGCCCGGTTCATCTTCTTGGTGAGCGCGCACTTGGAAAGCGGTCACTACTTCAACCCGCACGCGCAGCGCATCATGGAGGCCAAGCAGCGGGGAGCCAAACTGGCGGTGATGGATCCGCGGTTGTCGAACACCGCGGCGATGGCCGACTACTGGTTGCCGGCTGTCCCCGGGACGGAGGCGTTCGTTCTGTTGAGCATCGCCAATGTCTCGATCCAGGAGGATTGGTTCGACCGCGAGTTCGTCCGGCGCTGGACCAACTGGGACGAATACCTGCGAGTCGTCCATCCTGGTTGTCCCGTCACCTTCGAAGAGTTCGTCCAGCGGCTCAAGCAGGAATATGCGCGCTACACGCCGCAGGCGGCTGAGCAGTTGAGCGGCATTCCGGCGACGACGATCGTCGAGTTGGCGCGGGAGTTGGCTCGGGCGGCGCCAGCTGTTGCGACGCACAACTGGCGCGCAGCGGCGGCGGCACACCTGGGTGGCTGGACGGTACCGCGAGCACTGTTCTTCCTGAACGTGCTCACGGGAAGCGTGGGGACACCCGGCGGGACACAACCGAACATCTGGGACAAGCATGTGCCCCGGCCGTTCGCTGAGCCCCCGCGTCAAAAGGTCTGGAACGAGCTGACCTGGCCGAAGGAGTACCCGTTGGCTCATCACGAGATGAGCTTCTTGCTCCCGCATTTCCTCAAGGAAGGACGTGGCAAGCTCGCTGTCTACTTCACGCGAGTGTACAACCCAGTCTGGACCAACCCGGACGGCTTCACCTGGATCGAGGTTCTGCAGGACGAGTCGTTGATCGAGCTGCACGCAGCGCTGACACCGACGTGGAGCGAGACAGCGTGGTACGCCGATTACGTTTTGCCGATGGGACACGCGCCGGAACGACACGACACGCATTCGTACGAGACACATGCCGCTCGCTGGATCGGTTTTCGCCAACCGGTTCTCCGCGTCGCGCGCGAGAAGCTGGGACAGCCGGTGCGCGTGACGTACGAGGCGAATCCTGGTGAAGTTTGGGAGGAGAACGAATTCTGGATCGAACTGTCGTGGCGGGTGGATCCGGACGGCTCGCTGGGGATCCGTCGGTGGTACGAGTCACCGTATCGGCCTGGTGAGAAGGTAACGGTCGACGAGTACTACCAATGGATCTTCGAGCACTCGGTTCCCGGGCTGCCGGAAGCAGCGGCCGCCGAAGGACTGACACCGCTCCAGTACATGCGACGGTACGGCGCCTTCGAGCTGGAAAAGCAGCGCTATCGCCAATACGAAGATCCGGTCCCGGAGGAGGAGCTGGCGCAATCGTGGGTCGATCCGGAAAACGGGCGGATCTGGACGCTGACACCACTGCCTCATAGCACGAACATCGTGCCGGTACCGGGGGTTCCGCCTGGTCCCCGCGGCCGATGGGCCGGAGTGATGGTGGACGGCGAACCGAAGCGAGGTTTCCCGACACCTTCCGGGAAGTTGGAATTCTTCTCGCGCACACTCTGGGAGTGGGGCTGGCCGGAGTACGCGATTCCCTGCACCATCGAGAGCCACGTGGGGCCCAACCAGGTGGATCGGGCAGCGGGCGAGATGGTGTTGCTTCCCAATTTCCGCGTGCCCACGCTGATCCACACACGTTCGGGAAATGCCAAGTGGCTCAACGAGCTGACGCACTCCAACCCGCTGTGGCTCCATCCGAGCGATGCCGAGCGGATCGGTGTGCGGACCGGTGACCTGGTCCGGGTGGAGACGGAGATCGGCTACTTCGTCGATCGCGTCTGGGTGACCGAAGCGATCCGCCCTGGAGTAGCGGCCTGCTCGCATCATCTAGGTCGTTGGCGCCTGGCGGAGGGGATCGGCGGCGAGCGCTGGTCCACGGCGCTCGTGGAGATCGAGCGCTTGTCGGACGGGCGGTACCGGTTGCGGCAGCGAGCGGGGGTGCGACCGTTCGCCAGCGAGGATCCGGATTCCCGGCTGATCTTCTGGGGTGACGCGGGTGTCCACCAAAATCTGACGTTCCCGGTCCAACCTGACCCGATCAGCGGACAGCACTGTTGGCATCAGAAGGTGCGCATCGTCAAAGCCGGGCCGGATGACCGGTATGGGGATGTCGTCGTCGATACGCGCAAGTCGATGGAGGTCTACCGGCGCTGGCTGGCGATGACACGGCCTGCTCCAGGCCCCGACGGCACGCGCCGTCCGATCTGGATGCTGCGGCCATACAAGCCGGATCCGAGCGCCTACCGGATCGACAGTCCGACCGGTCGGGGAGACGGCCCGCGACCGAGCGGAGCGTGAGCAGTCCTTCACGGGAGCGGGACGAGCGAGGCGTCCTGGAGATCCGCTCGGTACAGCGCGCGTCCGGGGAACGCCTGGCGGAAAGCCTCCTCGTGTCCGGGACCGAGGTCGAGGGCGAAGATGACCGGCGCTTCGAGCCAGGGATCGTTCCGGACGAAGAAAGGAGCGTATTCGGTCCAATAGCGAGCCGGAACGAGGATCAGGCTACCGGGTGGGGTTCGTTCGGCGATGGTACGCGCTGGCTCAGCCGTGATCTGGTTCCATTGGCGGTAGCTTTGCCAGAAGGGGACACCGGTTCGAGTGAGCCCCCAGCCGATCAGCGAGACGAGGATGAGCACCGCTCCCAAGCGGAAGATGAGCGGTGCCTGGCGCGCAGGGGCGAGCAGCAGCCACGCCGTTTCCAGCCCGCGGAGCGCGGTGAGGAGCCCGCGTGACGAGAGGAGCGCGAGGGCGCCGAGCGCCTCGGCGTAATAACGCGGACCATACATCTCGCCGGTTGTCCAGTAGGCCATATGGACGAGGATCAGCGACGCGGCCTGAGCAGCCAGGAGGAGATCGAGCGTCGTCGGTCGAGAGAGCGGGCACCCGGGCGGAAGACGGAAGGGATGAGCGAGTGCCTGGACCATCGCCGATACGATGGCCAGAACAGCGGGAACCAGATCCAGTCGTCCCGGCCAGCCGTAGAGGAGTCGCTCCAGGGTACGGAGGTTCCAGCGAGTGTTGAACCAGCCCTCCTGGAGCGTGTGGTGACCATCGGGGGAGATGCCTGATCCGAAGCCGACTTTATCGAAGGGCCACCAGAGCTGGTAACCGAAGACGAGTGGGTCGCCGGTCGTCCGCTGGTTGTACGCCAAGAGCGCTGCCGTGGCCAGGAGACCACTCGCTGCGAAGAGGAGTGCGGGTGGACGCCAAGCCGGTACTCGCCAGAAGCGCCACGTCGACCAGAGGACGAAAGGCAGGAGAACGCCGAGCGCGGTGAGTGGGCGGGCCAAGACGAGCAGGCCGAGGCCGACCATGCCGGGCAGCGCCGCACGCACACTGGGGCGCTCGACGGTGGTGAGGAACGACCAGGTGAAAAGGAGGGTCAAGGCGAGGCAGACGGTATGCGCCATCAGGGAGGCGGCTTGGAGCAGGAAGAACGGCGAAACGAGCAGCAAGAGACCGGCCAGCCGAGCAGTCGTGGCATCGTACCAGCGGCGGCCGATGGCGACGACGAGAAGGATACAGGCAGCAGCTGCGAGGGCATTGACGAGGGGAGGGTAACCCACCAACACACCGAGCGAAAGGACGAGCGGATAGCCGGGTGGATACTTTCCGAACCAGACACTGTCCTGGACGATGACGAAGGGGATGAAAAAGGCGGCGGGCAACGGCGGAGCTGGTGCGGTGAGGTGTCCCCGAGCGTAGGTCATCGCTTGGAAGAGAAAAGCGACCTCATCCTCGGTATGCGGCAAAGCCTCGAAGACGACCCGGTTGAGGACGATGCTCGATTCGGCAGCGAAAAAGGCGAGGACGAGAGGGAGGGGATCGCTCGGACGAAACCGCGAGAGCAGGTGCATGGAAGGCAGCCTCCACCATCAGACGAGTGGACGCGTCCGGTCCGGCACGGTGTCCGAGGCGGGAGTATATCGTGCGCTGACCGGGGGCGATCAGCGCTCCCTCGGAGGCCGGCTGGTCACCGGTGGCTCCGCAAGTCCACTCTAGCGAGGCGAGAGGCGTCCGTCCTTCTGGCGGAGAGGTTGGTGAAGGCGCTCTGCCGCGCGCTGGGATGGTGACCGAACCGGTGGTTCCTCCGCCGAGAGGGGGTAGGTCGCGGGGCTCGCTGCAGCATCCCGTTGCTCCGTTCGCCACTTCTTGCCCAGAGACGTGGCGGGAAGCGGTGAAGGCCAGTCTCTCTGCGAAGGAAACGCCCTGAGATCATTCCGAGACCACAGCGGCGAAGCCGGAGACGTTCTCATGAGCGTACTCCGACTTGACAGGAAGAGGGGCGCTCGTCTACTCTCAGCCTGTCGGTGTGTGGTGCGATGGGGAGAGCGAGAGCGCTCGCATCTGGGGTAGGCTGCCCTGCAGGGGGCAGGTCGCAGGAAAAGAGGACGAAAAAATGCCATACGAGTATCTGGACCACGAAGCGGATATCGGCCTGGAGGCGACCGGCGCGCGGCTGGAGGAAGCGCTCCGGGATGGGGTGCGTGGTCTTCTCGCGCTCCTGGTGGATCCGGAGACGGTGGAGCCGCGCCAGGCGGTTCCGGTCCAGGCGACTGCGAGCGATCCTGGCTCGTTGTTCGTCGCCCTGCTGAATGCTGTCCTGGCTGCCGTCGATCTCCACGGCATGTTTTTTCGCGACTTCGATTTGACGCATCTCGAACGAGTAGACGATCACTGGGTGGTCGAGGGGACACTTTGGGGAGAACCGATCGACCTGAATCGACACGCGGTCGAGATCGAGGTGAAAGCGGCGACCTACGGTGGATTACTGGCCGAACAGACGGAGGCAGGTTGGCGCTTGCGCTGCGTGCTCGATCTCTGACCGGCTGTACCGCGCAACTGGGAGGGAGAACGATGAATCGGGCACTGCACGTGCGGAAGATCCATGAGTATCTTTTCGAAATCCCGCCACACGGCAAGATGCGCGTTCCGGCCAGACTGTATCTCGACGAGCGCTCGCTGCGCGAACTGATGGAGAACCAGAGCAGCGAAGAGTGGAATGCGCTCAAGCAGTTGGAAAACGTGGCGTGCTTGCCGGGGATCGTCAAGGCAGCGATGGCGATGGCGGATGTCCATCCCGGCTACGGCTTCCCGATCGGGGGCGTGGCGGCCTTCGATCCGAAAGAAGGCGGCGTGATCAGCGTCGCAGGGGTGGGATTCGATATCAACTGCGGCGTGCGTTGCTTGCGCACTCACCTCACGCGCCGTGATCTGGCGGGGAAAGAGGAGAAGTTGGCCGATACGATGTTCGAAGTGATTCCCGCCGGTCTCGGCAGTACCGGGGAACTGAAGCTTTCGACGAAAGAGATCGACCGTGTGCTTCGGGAAGGGGCGCGGTACGCGGTTCGACTCGGCTACGGGCGCGAGGACGATTTGGAGTACATCGAGGAGCATGGCTGCCTCAGTGATGCTGATCCCTCAGTCGTCAGCCATACTGCCAAGCAGCGGCAGATGGCGCAAGTGGGAACGCTCGGCTCGGGAAACCACTACGTCGAAGTGCAGGTAGTGGACCAGATCTACAACGCGCGCGCAGCGGAAGCGTTCGGGTTGGAACTAGGGCAAATCGTGGTCATGCTGCACACCGGTAGCCGGGCACTCGGGCACCAGATCGGAACCGATTATCTCCCGTTCTTGGAGAAAGCGACCCGGAAGTATGGGATCGAGGTACCGGATCGGGAACTCGTCTGTGCACCGATCGACAGTCCGGAGGGCCAGCAATATTTCCGGGCAGTGATGGCGGGAGCGAACTGCGCGTTCGCCAACCGGCAGGTGCTCGCGCATCTGGTTCGTCAGTCCTTCTGGAAGGCATTGCGTGTGCCCGATACGGCGATCGAAACGCTCTATGAGGTGGCACACAACACCGTGAAGTGGGAGATCCACGAGGTGGATGGTGAACGCCGACGATTGCTCGTCCATCGCAAGGGCTCGACGCGTGCCTTCGGGCCGGGGCGCCCGGAGCTTCCGGAGCGGTATCGAGCAGTTGGGCAACCCGTCTTGGTGGGCGGGACGATGGGTACGGCGAGCTACATTCTGGTGGGGACCGAGCAGGGCATGCGTGAGACGTTCGGCACGGCCCTGCATGGCGCTGGGCGAGCGAAGTCCCGGCGTCAGGCGAAGCGCCAGTATCCGGCTGACCGGATCATCGAGGAGTTGCGCAAGCAGGGGATCATCGTCCGGGCCCACGGGAAAGCTGCGATCAGCGAGGAAGCGCCAGGAGCGTACAAGGACGTCGAACATGTGGTCGAGGTGATGTGCAATGCCGGCATCGTGGCACGTGTCGCCCGGTTGCGCCCCATCGTCTGCCTGAAGGGGTGAGACGATGGGGGATGACCGACGCATGGCTTTCTTGTTCGATCTGGACGGCACCCTCGTGGATTCGGTTTACCAGCATGTCGTGGCCTGGCGGGAAGCGCTGGAGGCGATCGGAATCGAGCTCTCGATCTGGCGGATCCACCGGCGTATCGGAATGAGCGGTGGGCTGTTTCTCGCTGGTCTCTTGCGCGAGACGGGCCGAGCAGTGACGGCCGAGGAGATCCGGCGCGTGCAGCAGGTTCATGCGGAGACGTATGGTCGCTTGCTTGGTCAGGTTCGTCCCTTGCCAGGCGCGCGGGAACTGCTCGACGAACTGACGCGGCTGGGGATTCCCTGGGCGATCGCCACGAGCGGCCGGTTGGAGAGTGCGCGCAAGACCGTCGCTGTCTTGGGTCTGGATGCTGACCGGATCCCGCTCGTGACGCGCGATCATGTGCGACACGCGAAGCCTGATCCCGATCTCTTCCTCGCGGCAGCCGAGCGTCTGGGCGTGGAGATCGGGGAGTCGGTGGTGGTCGGGGACAGCGTTTGGGACATGCTGGCCGCTCGCCGCGCACGGGCGTTGAGCGTTGGCCTGCTTTCTGGTGGCTACGGAGCGGGCGAACTCTTGGAGGCGGGAGCCTACCGGGTGTACGACGATCCGGCCGATCTCCTGCGACATCTCGACGAGGTGGGGGTGCGGGCAGCCGATTACGAGTGGACGCTGGCTGAGCCGTCCTCGGATCCAGAGCGACTGTCGCAATGACTCTATTCCGGTCGCACGGGAGGATCGGGCAGCCGACTCGGCTGCGGCGGATTCGTCACCTGGTTCGAAGCGCTGCGCTCGACGGACGCTCCCCCGGAGCGCCGGACGATCCATCAGGTCGCACCTGCCGGATACAAGAGTTCGTAGTCAGCTGTGCGGCGGGGGATGCGCAGACTGAGTCGCTGCTGTCCATCCCAGCGAATCGCGATGGGAACGGTCACCGAGCGGAACGAGCGGGTCGCGACGACGCGCTCGATTTCGACGTAGGTGACCTCCTCGTCATCCGCGAGGGCGCGGCAGAGTTCGGCTAAAGCCGGAGGTAGGTCGGCCAGCGGGATCTCCAATCCGGCGAGCGATCCTCGGTCGGTGAGGTCCAGGAGGCCGCGCGCGTGAGCGATCGTGGGGATGCTCGTTGGAGCCAGCTGGGGTGGTAGCACCAGATCGAGTACGAGGACGTCATCGGCTGGATCGTAGCAGAGTCGCATCGGTCATCGTCTCCCGGATTCCGCATGCACGACGAAAGGGTAGCATGGAGAGCGGGGAAGGTCGGGGGAGACTGGATCCATGGACTGGTATCGGCGAATCGTCACGCCGCTCCTCTTCCGGATGGATCCGGAAGATGCCCACCGGCTGGTAATCGGGAAACTCGGCAAGCTGGCGCGCTGCCCTGCGTCGGAACAGGTGGTGCGGCGCGCGTTCCGGGTGCCCGATGACGAGCGACTGCGGGTGGAAGCGGGCGGCCTCACGTTTCCGAACCCGATCGGCTTGGCCGCTGGCGTGGACAAGAATGCGGAAGCAGTGGCAGCCTGGTTCGGCCTCGGCTTCGGTTCGGTCGAAGTCGGGACGGTTACCCCTTGCCCACAGGAAGGAAACCCCCGTCCGCGACTTTGGCGTTTCCCGGCGGATGAGGCCCTCGTCAACGCGCTGGGTTTTCCCAGCGACGGCGCGGCAGCAGTGCGGACGCGACTCCTCGGCCGCTGGTTTCCCGGACCGGTCGGTATCAATCTCGGCAAGAATGCGTGGACCCCGTTAGAGCGGGCAGTCGCGGATTACTGCGCGACGCTGGCGGCGCTGTGGGACGTCGCCGATTATGTCGCCGTGAACGTGAGTTCGCCCAACACGCCGGGGCTCCGGGAATTGCAGCGGGGTGAGCGGCTCGAGCAGGTGCTGGCCGCAGTTCAGGAAACGAACCGAACACTGGCGGCACTTCGGCGTACCCGACCGCGTCCGCTCTTCGTCAAGGTCTCGCTGGACCTCGACGCGGGGGCGTTGGCTGACGCCATCGAGATCGCGGTAGCAGTGGGAGCAAGCGGCCTGATTCTCGGTAACACGAGCACCGATCCATCGCTCCGACCGACCGGCGCAGAAGCTTTGCCGGGTGGGGTGAGTGGGCGTCCGCTTCGCAAAAGAGCGGTCGAGCTCCTGAGCGACGCTGCGGATCGCGCCGGGGGGCGTCTCGCTCTGATCAGTGTGGGTGGAGTGCTGGAGGCGGACGACGTGATTCAGCGTCTGCGCCTCGGTGCCGATCTGGTGCAGGTCTATACCGGTCTCGTGTTTCGAGGCCCGGCTCTCCCGGCCGGGCTGTTGCGTGCGCTCCTCCGCTCTCTCGAAGAACAGGGGCTGCCGTCGGTCCGGGCGCTGCGCGGACGTTGAGCGCGTTTCCGTCAGCGCGCGAGCTGTGCTGGCGTGGGACTGACGTGTTCGAGTGGGCGACCGCGTGTCTCCTCGCCGAGGAGGAGCACGTCGGCCGCGATGACGGCGAAGACGGCCATGAAGAGCGCGAAGACCGCCGGCTGCGAGAAGCCGCCGCTGGTGAGCAGCCAGGGGGTAAGGTAGGGGGCGATGATCCCAGCGATGCGACCGAAGCTCGCCGCAGCACCCGAGCCGAAGCCCCGCAGTGTCGTGGGATAGAGTTCCGGCGTGTAGGTATAGACGACTCCCCAGGCGCCGAGATTGAAGAAGGAAAGCGCACAGCCCCAGAGCACGAGGATCGGGGCTGTCCCAGCGTTCCCGAGCAACCAGGCCGAAAGCGCCGAGCCGAGCAGGTAGGTCACCAGTGTCGGTTTGCGGCCCCAACGATCGACCAAGTAGGCAGCCGAGAAGTATCCAGGGATCTGGGCGAGTGTCGTAATGAAGACATAGGTGAAGCTGCGGGCCACGGTGAGCCCGCGTTCGACGAGCAACGAGGGAAGCCATGTGAAGACGCCGTAGTAGGCGAAGACGATGCCGAACCACAGAAGCCAGAGCATCACCGTTCGCCGGACGAGTTGCCGACTCCAGAGTGCGCGAAATTGCTGCACAAAAGACGAGTGCGGGGGAGCAGGTGTCGTGGTCACTTTCGCAGGCGCCATACCAGCGGCCTGCTCGAAGCGACGCAAAACAGCGACCGCCTCGGTGTGCCGACCAGCGATGTCGAGATAGCGGGGAGATTCGGGGAGGTGGCGGCGCAGATAGGCTGCGGTCAGGGCAGGCAGTGCGCCGACGAGGAAGGCAACGCGCCAGCCCCAGCTCGGCAGCTGGGGAACGACGAGGAGGCCGATGACAGCAGCCAGGATCCATCCATACGCCCAAAAACTTTCCAAAATGACCAGCAGGCGACCACGATGGCGGGCCGGAGCGAACTCGCTGACGAGCGCTGCGGCGACCGGTAGTTCACCGCCGAGCCCGATACCGGTGAGGAAACGAAAGGCGAGGAGGGACGGGAGATTCCAAGCCAGCGCGCTGAGAGCGGTCCCGAGGCTATAGAGGAGCAAGTTGGCCAAAAACATCGTGCGGCGGCCATAGCGGTCGGCGAGCCGACCGGCCAGGAGTGCGCCGAGGAACATGCCGAGGAACCCGGCACTCGCGACGAGTCCGAGCTCGGGACGGGCCAGATTCCAATCGCGTCCGAGACTGACCAGGACGAAGGCGACGAGGCCGACATCCATGGCGTCGAACATCCAGCCGATCCCTGCGAGCAGGACGATGCGCCAGTGCTCGCGCGTGAGTGGGAGTTCGTCCAGGCGTTGACTGAGCGAGAGCATGGTTAACCCTCCGATCTGCCGCCCTCTCGTTTGGTTCGCAAGCGTACTGCGAACGCGAACAACAGTGCGGCCGTCGTTCGAAGTTCACGAACGAGGCTGTTCGGGAAGATGCTCAGGCGGGTCGATATGGAGAGCAACGAGAAGAGCCACGAGAACGAGAGACCGATGCACTCTTCGCTGAGGGATGCGGTATGATCGATTCAGGTTCTCGGCCGATCAGGGGACGACGGCAGTGGAGACGAGGCTGCCGATGCTGGAGCAGCTGGCCTGGGAGGCGGGTGGTGACTGGCCGCTCGTCGCGCGGTTGGCGCACGTGATGGCTCTAGCGGTGCGGGCACAGCTGGCACTGGAGGTCGGTGCTGGCCCTGGGATCGTGACCGTGTGGCTGGCCGAGGCGATGGAGCGGACCGGCGGTCGTTTGGTCGTGCTGGAACACGATCCGGTAGTCGTCGAGTTCGTCACTGGACGCCTGGAGGACTTGGGGTTGATGGAGCGCGTGCAGCTACTGCAGGGGGATGCGCACCGGACGATCCGCGCGGTGGCTGGGCCATTCGATCTGGTGCGGCTGGCGGCCGACCGGAGCGGCTATCTCGACTACTACCGGGCGGTGCGGGACCGGCTGCGGCCGGGTGCAGTCATCCTGGCGGAGGGGCTGGCCAAGGAGGCGGCACGCCCGTTTCGGGAAGCAGTACGGGGCGAGACCAACTTGCGGACGGTGGAGTTGCCCATGCGCGGGCAGAGTCTGATCGGGATCTGGTGGCCGAGTCGAGTGCGTGCATGAAAGGAGGACGGAGCGATGCCGATCTACGTCATGTTGAGCAGCCTGACCGACGACGGAATGGAGACGCTGCACGAGCATCCCGAGCGGATCAAGGAAGTCAATGCGGAGATCGAGCGTCTCGGGGTGAAGGTCTTGCACCAGTGGGCTGTTCTGGGGCCGTACGATTTCGTGAACATCGTCGAGGCGCCGGACAACGAGACGATCGCGCGCGTTTCGGTGGAGCTCGGAGCGCGTGGGACGGTCAAGCTGATGACGATGCCTGCTATCCCGATCGACGACTTCATCGCCCGGCTCAAGGAGGGACGAGAAGAAGGCGAGGACTGAGCCGCGGTCGTCCCAGCGCTCCTGCTTCGCGCAGCACCGGGTGGCACGGGCGAGGACGCGTGTTCTTGCAGATTTCGGAAGCTGCTCGCTACCCGCGAGAGGCACAGGTGCATTCGGCGCGTGAGGTCGGTGCAGAGGTCATCGCCTCGCTCGCTGTCGCGAAGGTGGGAGACAACAGTATGCGCTGAGTCACGGACTGCAGGGTGGATCCGGCGAGAGCACGCGTTCGCTCACCGGGATCGGTCGTGTGCGCCGCGAGGTGAGCATCACTCGCTGTCCGGCTGGTTGGGAACGAGGACGACCGTATTGCGGTACGTGTCCACGTACTTGTGATACTGGACGCGGAAATCGGAGGTCCCCTTGATCGTCAGGTCGCGGACGATGACTTGACCGTCGATCGCCGTTCCGTAGGGATTACCGTGCATGGTGACTTGCGAGCAGGGTGCGTAAAAGAGCCCGCGGACGTAGAACTCGCCGTTGCCCTGGCTGTCAAAGAGCGAACAGTTGGCGATCCAGACAGCCATCCCGGCGAGGCCACCGGGATACGGAGTCGACTGCGGTGCCTCGAGGTGCAGTTCACCGTTTTTCGGGTCGATGAGGTTGCCTGTGCCGGTCACGTAAAGAAGAACCCCTTGCGTCTCCAGCCGTGTGTTCGTGTTCCGGAGTTCGATGGTTGTCTGATCGAGGTACACGACCGGGACCACGCCTGGGTCGGCGGTGAATTTGAGAATGCGTGTCTCATTGCATGGTCCCCCTCCGCTGGCGCGGGGGAGGTCGCGGGGAAGCCGCAGGCCACGATAGAGGCCAGGGCCGAGGGTGACGGTTTCCGCGCAGGGTGGGAGCGGCCGACATTCGAGGGGGCCAGAGTAGCCGGTGCAATCGGGTCGCCACTCGTAGCGGAGCGCGCTGAGCGGCGGCGCTGACACGCGGCCGGCGAGGGGATCGGGGACATAATCGCCCAACTCCGCGTTGAGACAGTCATATCGCCAGGTGCCGTTCTGGTTGATCGCGCCAGCAGCATCGATGCAGCCATCGACGATAAAGGTCACCGTACCCCGCGTATCGATGGCGGCATTGGAGCGAACGCTGGCGCCGCGTCCGCTGGGCCCTCGCCCGAGGACATAGATATCGGTCGTTCCATTGGCATAGATGCCCGGGTCGGTGATCAGGTCCTCGAGCGCGAGCAGCGCGTACTCACCAGGGGCCTGCGTGATGCGGGCAGTCGCGCGGGCAGCGATACGGAGCGAGTCGGTGCCCAAAACGGGGAGAAAGAAGAGCGACACTGTCCGCTCGAGCGTGACGCGCACAGTATCGGGACGGACGATGGAGATCGAATCGGCTGGAACTGGAGCGGGAAAGCCGTTGGCCACGGCGTACGTCGTGGCTGCGAGGACGACCTGGCTATCGGTCGCAGCCTGCACGAGCAGCTCGCGGGCACCGGCGAGGGCCGCTGCATCGGCCGCATTCTGCGTGAGTCGTCGCTGGGCATAGAGGTAGGCGGCATCGGTGGCGAGGGCAGCGAAGCCGAGCATGGGGAGGAGCAGGAGCGCGAGGAGCGGGAGTGCTTGAGCGCGAGCTGCGCGACGCATGGAGACCTCCTCAATAGTGGACGATCATCGTGCTACTGGTGCGCATGGTGAGACCGGTGCTGGGTATCACGAAGCCGACGAGCGGACGGAAGGGGTACGCGAGTTCGACGGTGACTGGCTCGCCGGGGATCAAAGAGCCGTCGAGCTGCACGGTTACCTGATCGGCATCAGGGATCGAGAGACGTGGCAAAAGGTGAGCGCGGACGCTCGCGGCGGTTGCCGGCTGACAGGGCGGATGTTGCGCGCAGAGTTCGCCGTGGACAGCCGCGAAGCGTGCGCCCTCGCGGGCTGCGTTGGTGAGCTCGCTGTAGACGTAGAACGCCCACCCGAACTCGATAATGCCGAAGATGAAGAGAAACAGGAGAGGGGCAACGAGGGCGAACTCGACGAGGTTCTGGCCGCGACGCGATCGGCGCATCATGGCAACACTCGCATCTCGGCGGTCCGGCGGATGACCAGCTGGTCGCTGAGTCGGTCGCCGGTTACGGGCAACGGAACAGGGAGCAAGGTGCGAACGGTGAGCGTGGCAGTCACGCGCACAGCGTCCGGCTTTCCGTTCTGGAAGGTGACACTGGTGGTGATCGTGGGTTGGCTACCGAAGAGCAGAGGGAGGCCAGTCGCTCGATATTCGGCGAGCGCCGCGGTGCGGATGCCGTTCGTGTCAGTGGCATTGGCTGACGAGAGGGAGCCGTAGTGCGCGCCCTCCCGCGCCACATTGGTCAGGGCGATACCGGCGTAAAGGAGCCGACCGTAGTCGACGACGGCAGCGAGGACGAGCAGCAGCACGAGGAGGCCGAGTGCGAACTCGACCAGCGACTGACCGGGTTGGCGCAGACGCTGCTCGACCATGTCCCGACGCTCCCGGCGCACTCCGTGCCTAGTTGCAGCATCGACAGACAATGGGCGGGTGTGGTAGAGCTTTTCGTCTCGGTCTGCGAGAGGGATGACCGGGCGGGTAGTACTACTCGACGAGCCAGACGGTCGGCCGGGTGATCACCACGTGTTCGACCCGCTCGATTCGGATGTCGGTATTGCCATCGGTCGTGAAACGATTCACGATCAATTGGCCACGTGCCCAGGTCCCGGAAGCGTTCCCGCGGAGCTCGAACGTGCCGTCGGGGAGGTAGAGAATCCCTTCCACGCGTGCGCCGCTGTTTCCGACCATGCGCAGCGTGGCGGTATTCCCGCGGGCTTGGAAGAGGACGAGACCAGGTCGCATACCAGGGTAGGGAAGCGCGCGCGGGTCGGTGACGCCGCTCAGCAGATAACGGGTGTTCCCGACGACGTCAAAGGCTGATCCAGAACCGAAGTAGAAGAGGACGTCCCGACCGGTGACCGTCTGGTTGCCTTGGAGGCGAAACGTTCCCCCATCGAAGTAATAAAGCCCCGGAGGGATGTTCGTATCGGTATTGCCGGTGAGCGCGAAGTCGGAGTCCCGGAGATAGACCAGGACGTCGCAGGGGAGGACATCGACCAGGTCGAAGTTGCCCTGAACAGCGAACGAGCTCCGGTCGAAGTACAAGCGAAACTCCTGACCGGAAGTCGTACACGAGGTCGGTTGTCCCTGGAGCGTCAGACGGACGTTGCCTCCGAGCGAAAATGCTGCTCTCTCGAAGACATAGATCCCGGGACTCATGATCACGCTCGTATTCCCGCTGATCGAAAAGCCGTTCCGAAAATAATAGAAACCGGGGCCGAGGACGACCGATCCGTTTCCCGAGAAACTGACGGAGCGATCGAATTGATAGTTTCCGCCAGGAAAAGAGAGTGTTCCGTTTCCACGGTAGCTGATAGCGCTGGTGTACCGTCCCGGTGGGCACGTCATGGTGTTGCTGCTGGAGGAGCACGTCACCGTTGGGCCTCCGGGGGGATTTGGGATGGTCGGTCGAGGCGGTTCCGGCATGGTGGCGAGCGGGTCGTCGACCGGACTCAGCCCGCTCCGAACCCCTCGTCCAGCTTGGAGTCGGCAGTTACCGGTTTGGGAAAAGGTCAGTGCTGCATCGACCGTGCCATCGGCGTGGAAGATGCCGTTTCCCACGCACCGCATGCCGCCGTTGGACATGGCGCTGCCACCGACGATGCGCACGCTCACGTTACCGATCAGATTGACGGTAGAAGGAGTATCGCGCTCGAGCGCGAGGAAAGCATAATCGGTCGGTTGTTGGCCGATGCGAGCCGTTGCGTTCGCGTTCGTTTCCCAAGGACCGCGATAGAAAGCTCCGAGGAAGAAGGGCTCGATCGCCGCCCGCGCACTGACGGGGACTGTCCGCGTCGCGGAATCGACCTGGACATCGAACTGCATGACGGTCAGTCCTTCACCAGGGTCGTGGTTGGCAGAAAGATTGCGATCGAACGCCTGCCGGGCTGCTGTCCGCGCTTCGCTGGGTGAATGCCCTTCGAAAAGGGCCCGTGTCCCGGCGAGTGCCGCAGCATCGACGGCATTCTGCAGGAGACGGCGCTGGGTATAGGCATGGGCGACGTCGACGGCCAGCGCACTGAAGCCCAGCAAGAGGAGAAGGACCAGCGCGAGGAGGAGCAAGACCTGGCCTGGTGATGCCTCGCGCCAACCACACGAAAGAGTGGCAGGATGGCTCGTGCGCATGACCGACCTCCAGCAGCGCTGATGTCTCCTCGAAGAAAACGTACGTTCGATCATGCAACGAGCGGTAGAACCGAAAGTACCGAATCGGCCGTTAAACCGGATGTGAGGCCAGCTGCTGTCCTTTCCTGGGAAGGGGAATACTGGTAAGTCGTGTCCGCAGGTTCGCCGCGTGGTGCGAGGGAGGGGAATGTCGGCACGGGTGGGGACACAGAGCCTCCGGGCATTGTAGGATGCGCGGGTGGAAGGAGGCGCGCGATGGCTGATCCGCGGATCGCGAAATGGGCACGAGTGCTCGTCGACTACTCGCTCGCGGTGCAACCAGAACAGCTCGTCGTGATCGGGGGGACGCCGCTGGCTGCACCCTTGATCCGCGAGGTCTATCGCCTCGTGCTGGAACGGGGTGCTCATCCGGTCGTCCAGGTCGCTCTGCCGGGACTCGCCGAAATCATGTTCCGGGTGGCCAACGACCAGCAACTCGCCTTCGTGTCGCCGGACGAGCGACTGGGGCCGGAGCAGGCTGATGCGCTCTTGCGCATCCTGAGCGAGAGCAACACCAAGGCGTTGACCGGGGTCGATCCTGCTCGCCAACAGCTGCACCAACGGGCACGGACGGAGCTGCGGCAGACCTACCTCGAGCGGGCAGCTGCGGGGAAGCTGGCCTGGTGCGTGACGCTCTACCCGACGGAGGCGTACGCGCAAGACGCGGAAATGGCGCTCGCCGAATACGAAGAGTTCGTCCTGCGGGCCGGCTTTCTCGATCGGGACGACCCGGTAACGGCGTGGCGTGAGCAGTCGCGCGAGCAAGCGCGGATCATCGACTGGCTCGCGGACAAGCGGGAAATTCACGTGCGGGCCCCGGATACCGATCTCCGCTTGTCGATCGCTGGACGACGCTTCGTCAATGCCGATGGACGAAAGAACTTCCCCGACGGCGAGATCTTCACTGGGCCGGTCGAGGACTCCGTGGAGGGGACGATCCGCTTCAGTTATCCGTCGATGGTGCAGGGGCGGCAGGTCGAGGACATTCGGCTGTGGTTCGAGGGGGGACGCGTCGTCAAGGCGACGGCGGCACGGAACGAAGCGTTCTTGCATCGCATGCTGGAAACCGATGACGGGGCACGCTTCGTCGGCGAGTTCGCCTTTGGGCTCAACCGATCGATTACCCGCTTCACTGGGAACATTTTGTTCGATGAAAAGATCGGAGGAACGCTCCACTTAGCCATCGGCGCTGGCTATCCGGAAACCGGAAGTCGTAACCGCTCGGCGGTGCATTGGGACATGATTTGCGATCTGCGGCGAGACAGCGAAGTGTGGGTCGATGGCCAGTTGTTCATGAAGGACGGGGAAATTCTGATCTAATCGAGCGAGGCGACAGCGACTGGCTGACCATTGGGGCTGGTCGCCTGCGCGCTGTTCTCGAGCGTGATCGCGAGGGCATCGAAAAGGCGGAGCGGCTCGCGGGGGGAGAGGAACAGTTCGGCGTGACCGTGTTCGTCGATCGGCAGGATACCTGCCTGCCGATAGTCCTCTCCGCGGACGAGCCAGACGACGTAGGCTTGACCGGGGGCCGGGCGGGGTAGTCCCTCGACAGCGATCAGCGCGGTATTGCTGGACGGATCGAGAATGATCGCGCCCTGCGCGTCGCGGGCGGCTCCGTGTCCCTGGAGGCGGATCAAGAGACCGTCGCGCTGGGCGAGGAGCTGGACGACCGCGCGTCGCTGCGAGTCAGCTTGGCTCGCGAGTTGGGCACGCTGCTGGGCGACCTCTTGCTGCTGGAGGAGTTGCCAGCCGAAGAAGGCAGCTAAAACGGTCGCGGCGGTCGCCAGGAGCCAGGCAGGACGTCGCAACCACGCGACGAGGCTCGGGGCGGGTTGCCGGAGGCGAAGTTCGGCGCGGAGCCGACGGCGCGCGCGAGCGGGAACTGGTTGAGGGGCGGGAGCGAAGGCGAGCAGCTGTGCCGTCGCCCGGAGTTCGGCGGTGAGGGCGCGACAGCGCGTGCAGCGAGCGAGATGCCGCTCGACCACCTCCCATTCTTCGGGGTCGAGGACGCCGAGTGCGTAGCCGGGAAGGAGATCGTCCGGACAGTGCGAGACCTCTGGCACTGGCTCGCTCATGGTGCACGCTCCGCTGGCGGCTCGCGCAGGAGCTGCTGTAACTTCTGCATGCCGAGCCGTAGACGTGTCTTGATCGTGCCGATCGGTTCACCCAGGACTGCCGCGATTTCGCTGTGGGTGAGGCCGGCGTAATAGGCGAGTTCGATCGCAACGCGCTGGGGTTCGGGAAGCTGTGCCATCGCTCGGCGCACCCGGTCGCGGAGCTCGCTCGCCTCTGCGGCCTCATGGGCCGACGCCGCCAGGTCGATCTCGTGCAGGGGGAGAGTGGTCAGATCCACGAAATCCGCGCGTTGTGGGCGGCGCCGGCGAGAGCGGAGGGCATCGATGGCGAGGTTGTGGGCGATACTCATGAGCCAGCTTCCGAACGAGCCGCGTCGTGCCTCGAACCGTGAGGCCTGCTGCCAAAACCGCAAGAAGGTCTCCTGCAGGAGCTCCTCAGCCTCGCTGGGATCGCCCAGCATGCGACAGGCGAGCGAAAAGACCGGTCGAGCGTACCGATCGTAGAGCAGCTCGAAGGCGCGGGTATCGCCGTCGGCAACGCGCCGGACCAGCATCTCGTCGCTGGAGGCTTCCAGCTCAGCGGTGTCGTTCGTCCGGCGAACGATCCCGCTGCATTGGACTATACGACGATACGTCTCGCTCAGATGCATCGTCCGGCTCCCCGCTGACGAAGGCGAGTATACCGGAGCGCATGCTCAGGGTGCGCGGAGGGTGTGGTCGTAGAAGAGAACGATGCGCTCGATGAACTGTCGCCACGCCGGAGGAGAGAAGGCGTGTCCCTCGCCGGGATACTCGAAGTACTCCACTCGTTTCCCAGCGAGGAGCAAGCTGTCGCGAATGGTCCGTGACCATTCCGGGGGCGTCACGGTATCGGCGGTACCGACGTGGATCTGGACGGGGCAGTTCACGAAGTGAAAGTGAAAGAGCGGCGAGGTCGCTCGCAAGAAGGTTTCGTCCTGCGCTGCTCGTGCGTAAAGCGGCCCCAGGGGGTCGTCCGTCCGCGTCCCGTTACCCCATTTGCGGATGTTCTCGAGATCCCATCCGCTCACCGGCGCGTAGAGGACAGCGGCGCGGATCCGGTCGTCGATGCAGATCGCCTTGGCCACTATCCCGCCGCCCATGCTGTGTCCCCAGAGACCGACGCGCGTCGGATCAGCTTCCGGGAGAGAAGGGAGCGAGCTGATCAGCTCCAGGGTATCGATGACGATGCCGGTCCGGAAATAGTTGGGACCGGCATCCGAACCACCCCAGCCGCGGAAGTCGGGTGCGAGGCAGAGGTAGCCGCGGCGAGCCAGCTCATCGGCCGCTTGGATCGTGTCGGCACCGGTCCAGTACTGATCCGGCGGGATGTAGCCGTGACAGAGAATGACGACCGGAAATGGTCCCGGACCGTGAGGACAGTGCAGGCCGCCAGTGATGCGCAGCCCGTCGGACGGATAACGGATATGGAAGTAGGTATAGGCGTCGGTCTCGGCAACGGTTCGGAGGAGTTCGATCTGGCCCCCGGGATACTGGCGGGCACGGAGGCCTTCGATCGTGTACGCCGCCAGAGGGTGCGGGGTGGGTGACGGCAGGAGCGTGGGACTCGGCGACGGCTGGGGGGAAGGCGGCGTCGCGGTGGGGGTGATGCCGGGCGTCGGCTCGGGAATAGGAGAGGGCCGGGGTTCGGCGGTAACCGTTGACCCCGGCCCGAGAGAGGAGGTGGGAGAGGGCAGGCTGGGAGTTTGCGTTTGGTTAGCTCGGTTGCGGCACGCTGCCGCGACCCCGAGACTGCTGAGAAGCAGCAGGCGTCTCGTGAATCGAGCCGACTGCCTCATGACTCCGGTTCGACCGTGAAGTCCAGCTCCAAGGCGATCGACTCCTCCACGCTCAGGACGATCGGCACACGCGGTTGCGTCAGGCCGAAGTCGGCGAAGGTCACTGTGGTGGTCGCTGTCCCGGTGATGCGTGACCCGTCGACGGTCGCACGAACGTCCCAGACGACGGGCTCGGTCGTGCCGTGGATGGTGAGATTTCCTTCCAACTGGAAGTTGAATTCCCCGCTCGGTGGCAACGGCCACGGGAGACCACGGGCAGCGGTGGGCTGAAATTCCGCCTTGGGGAAACGAGCGACCTCGAGCGTGTTCTGCTTGATGTAGTTGTCGCGACGCGCCTCGTCGCTCCGCAGTGTCGTAAGATCGACCGTCACGCGCGACTGCGCGCTGTCGATGGCCCCGTCGGGCGTGAAGACGATCTGCCCCTCGATCGCCTGCGTGCGGCCCACCGCGTCGTTGGGCAGGGATCGGCCCAACAGTTGCTCGCGCACGCGGTAGCGGGCCTCACTCTGATCCGGCACGATACGGAGGACGAGCCCCGCCTGTGCCTGACCAGCAGGAGTCGGTGTCGGCGTTGCCAGCGTCGGGGTCGGGCTGGCAGTAGGCACGGCCGCCGGCGTCCCGCTAGTGGCCGGGCGCGCCACCATCGGCATCGGCGTGGGTGAAGGGACCGGCTGGGTAGCGGGGATCGGAGTCGCCGTCGGTGCAGCGCTCCCTGCACACGCAGCGAGCAACAGCACGGCGATCGCTGCGATGATCGTCATCACTCCCAATGGCTCGCGGAATCGGTCCTGCGACCGCACGTCGTTCCTCCCGAAGAGCAGCGTAATCGACCAGCCTGAGAGGTGAGCAAGAGTCCGGTAAGAGTTCGCTGAGAACCGGGCGAGTGGACAGAACGCCGTGGTAGGATGCGAGACGAGCAAGGGAGGTCGGCTGGAGTCGGAGTCGCGGCGATGACGCACGTGCTGGTGGTGGATGACGATACGCGACTTGTCGAGATGCTGCGGCGAACGCTGTCGTACGAGGGTTTCACGGTGAGCGTGGCTCAGTCGGGCGATGACGCGTTGCGCCTCGTGGCGGAGCGGCGACCGGATCTGATCGTGCTCGATTGGTTGTTGCCGGGACTGGACGGGTTGGCGGTGGTCCAGCGCTTGCGGGCGGCTGGTGATGGGACGCCGATCTTGATGCTGACGGCGCGGGATGCGGTGGAAGACCGCGTGCTGGGGTTGGATAGCGGAGCGGACGACTATCTGGTGAAGCCGTTCGCACCGGCCGAGCTTCTCGCGCGCATTCGCGCCCTCTTGCGTCGGGTCGAACCGGGAAGCGACGAGAAGCCGCTCGTCTTCGCCGACTTGGTCTTGGATCCGGTCACGCGGGAGACGCGGCGCGGTGACCGCTCGTTCCGCTTGAGTCCGCGCGAGTTCGATCTGCTCTCGTACTTCATGCGGCATCCTCGCCGCGTGTTGACGCGGAATCAGATCCTGCTCGCGGTGTGGGGACACGACTTCGATGGATACGATAGCGTACTCGATGTCTACATCGGCTATCTCCGACAGAAGCTAGAGGCTGGTGGGGAGCCCCGACTGATCCATACCGTTCGGGGTGTGGGCTATGTGTTGCGGGAGCCCTAAGGTATGTCGATCCGACTGCGTTTGACACTGCTCTACAGTGGCATCTTGGTCTGCACGCTGGTCATCTTCAGCGTCGTCCTCTACGTGTTGGTCGCCCGCTTCAGTCTGCAGTGGCAAGAGCGAGCACTGGCGGAGGAAGCAGCCCAGATCGTCACGCAAGGTGAGTTTCGCTTGACGGTGATTCGGACGCCGCAGGGTAAAGTGGCGATACCGCAGACCTTCGTTCAGACTCGCGATCTTTCCGGGCAAGTGATCTCGCGTTCGATCAACTTGAACGGATACGAGTTGCCGCTCAGCAGCCAGGGGCTGACCGCCCTGACGAACGGACAAGCGAGCGGCTGGTTGGAGATCGTGCGGACCGAGAATGGGCGCTTGCTCGTGTACAGTCGGACGGTCATCGCCAATGGCCAGCCGGTCGGAATCCTGCAGGTGGCGCGACCACTCGCCGATCTCGATCAAGCGCTCGCGATGCTGCGCCGGTACTTGACGGTCGGCACCGTGGTGTCGACGATCACCGCGTTTTTCGTCGGCTGGGTCTTGGCCGGTGCGAGTCTGCGGCCGATCAACCGGATCACCCAGACGGCACGAGAAATCGGGCAGGCACGTGACTTCAGTCGACGGGTGGACTATGACGGGCCGAACGACGAGATCGGCGCGCTCGTGACGACCCTGAACGAGATGCTCACGGAGCTCGAGGCGGCCTATCAGCAAGTCGAGCATGCCCTGCAAGCACAGCGCCGGTTCGTAGCGGATGCCTCTCACGAGCTGCGGACGCCCTTGACCACGTTGCGGGGGAACGTCGAACTCTTGCAGCGGGAGCCACCGCTTCCCGCCGAGGAACAGCGAGCGATCCTGGCGGACGTGGCGGCAGAGATCGAACGGATGATTCGGCTGGTCCGCGAACTCTTGACGTTGGCGCGAGCCGACGCCGGTCTCCGCCCACGGCTGGAGCCGGTGCAGCTAGGGTCGCTCTTGGAGGATGCGGTGCGGCAAGCGCAACTCTTGCGACCGCGACCGGTCGCGAGGGCGCGAGCGGAGTGCGACGTCGCCGTACGGGCTGACCGGGATCTCCTCTATCAGGTTCTGCTGATCCTTCTCGACAACGCGCTGAAGTACACGCCGGAGGACGGTCTGGTGGAGGCAACGGTCGTCGTGGAGCAGGGTCGCGCGGGTATCGCGGTCCGCGACACGGGGATCGGCATCGACCCAGCGATCATGCCGCACATTTTCGAGCGCTTCTTCCGCGGCGACAGTGCCCGGCGTGGTGAGGGGACCGGTTTGGGGCTCGCGATCGCGAAATCGCTGGTGGAAGCGATGCGCGGCGAAATCCGCGTGGTGAGTCGACCGGGCGAAGGGAGCATCTTTACGGTATTGCTGCCGGTCGAACCAGCGAGCGCGGAGGGCGAAGCCCGGGCTGTACCCAGTCTCGTGTCTCCCGCGTAGGCGTCACCGAGGATTCTCAGGAGATTCTCAGCTCGATCTTACCTGATTTTGATCCGCCGACAGTAGGCTCAGAGCGGAAGCACCGGTGTGCACGGTGCAGGATGTGTTGGAGGATGCACGATGGAGCAGACGAGTTCGATCCAGAGGAGGATCGTGCCGCTCTTAGTGGCGATCGGATTCCTGATTGCCGGTGCGATCGGGGGCATGGCCGGGTTCTCGCTTGCGGGCGAACGGGGAGCCGGCACGTCAGCGGTCTCGAGTCCGATCGCGGCCCCGGCCGAAGTACAGGCTCTACCGGTCGCCGAGATGCAGGCGACGACGGTCGCGGGGCAGGTGTACCAGCGTTACGGGGAGGCCGTCGTCGATGTGATCGCACGAACGTCGGACAGCTTCTTCGACCGGCACGGCGCCGGTACCGGTGTCGTGATCGACCAACGTGGGCTCATCGTCACGGCTGCTCACGTGGTGGAGGGAACGAGCACAGTGGAAATCCGCTTCGCGACGGGCGAGCGTGTTTCGAGTCGGGTGTTGGGCACCGACGAGGCGAACGATATCGCCTTGCTTCGGGTCGACCGCCTTCCTGCGGGGGTACCGGTGGCGGTGCTCGGCGACTCCGACCGCGTCCAAGTCGGCGACGTGGTGGTCGCGATCGGCAGCCCCTTCGGTCTCTCCGGCACCGTCACCCAAGGGATCGTCAGTGCGGTGAACCGCAGCTGGAACCCGCCGGGTGGTCGGTTGCGGACAGGACTGATCCAGACCGACGCTCCGATCAATCCCGGCAACAGCGGTGGACCGCTCTTCGATGCTCGGGGGGAGGTGATCGGCATCACCATCATGATCGAGAGCCCGATTCGGGGAAATGTCGGTATCGGCTTCGCTGTGCCGAGCAACACGGTGAAACGGGTACTCCCGCAACTCGAGCAAGGTGCGCAGCTCGAGCCAGCGTGGTTGGGGATCAGCGGAACCGATCTCGACGTGGAGCAGGCGCGCCGATTCGGTCTCTCGGTCGACCGTGGGGTCATCGTCCTGAGCGTGGTGCCAGGAAGTCCGGCAGCACGCGCTGGACTGCGGCCGGCGCAGGCGAGTGGACTGGACATCGCACAGCTGGGCGACGTGATCGTGGCGATCGATGGTCAACCCGTTGTGGGGATGCAGGAACTGGCCGCGCGGATCGGCGCGCACCAGCCGGGTGACACGGTCGAGCTGACCGTGTTGCGCGATGGACGCGAGCAGACCGTTCGGGTCACGCTCGGTCGTTGGCCGAAGTAGGGGGACGACCTTGACACTGGAGCCGAGCGTGTGCTAGTATATGTAGGTTTCGAAACGACGTCGTGCGGTGTCCGTACGACGCGTCCGAACAGCGGAGGTACGAGAGATCCATGACGGAACGGGAACTGCAGGAACTGCTGGAACTCGAAGAACTGATCGCGTCGGAAGGGCTGGAGGAGGTCGAGGAGATCGAGGAGATCGAAGAATCCGACGATCTCATCGACCAGGCGGCCAACGATGCCGTGTATCGGTATTTCCGCGAGGTGGGGGGTCACCGGTTGCTGACCCACCAGGAGGAGATCGAGTACTCGCGGGCGGTACGGGCTGGTTTGGCGGCGCGCAAGCGGATCGAGGCTGGCGAAGACACTCCGGAGCTGCGCGAGCTCGTGCGCAAGGGGCAGGAAGCGCGCGAGAAGCTGATCCGACACAACTTGCGCCTGGTGGTCTCGATCGCCAAGCGCTATCGCTCGAGCGAACTGCCGCTGATCGATTTGATCCAGGAGGGAAACATCGGTCTGATGACGGCGGTGGAGCGGTACGATCCTGAACTGGGTTACCGCTTCAGCACCTATGCGACCTTCTGGATCCGCCAGGCGATCGGACGTGCGGTGGCGAACTTGAGCCGGACGATCCGGGTTCCGGTGCATATGCATGACTTGATCGCCAAGATCCGGCGCGCGGAGGCTCAGATCGAGCAGCAGAAGGGTCGACCAGCGACCAACGAGGAACTGGCTGAACTGTTGGGTATCGACGTGGCGCGGATCGAGCAGGCCCGGACGCAGATTCCGCGCACGTCCTCGCTCGACAAGCCGATCGGTGAGGATGGCGAGAGCTCGATCGGTGATCTCTTGCCGGATCCGCGGAGCGATGACGTGGTCGAGGAAGCGTTGACCAACGCGATCCGCGAGCAGATCCGCCGCAGCCTGGAGCAGCTGACGGAGCGCGAGCGCACTGTCCTGGTGATGCGCTTCGGTCTGGACGGCGAGCAGCCGCGCACCCTGGCGGAAATCGCCGATGCGCTGAAGATCAGCCGCGAGCGTGTCCGCCAGGTCGAGAAGGAGGCGCTGCAGAAGCTCCGCAATTCCGACTTGCGCTTGCTGGCCAGTGCTGCTTGACATCCACGATCTCGTGGCCTCGAGTGGGCCGGTCTCCCAGACAGGGAGACCGGCCCGGTTCATTCAGTCGTGATCGTGCTGATGCTCAGGGTCGTGCCAGTGGGGGTGCGTGTGCTGGAACGCCCCGTGCCAGTGCGGGTGTTCGTGGACCAGATTGGCGGCCAGGAGGAGTTCTTGATCGGCGAGTATCTGAGCCGGCGACCCCTCCGCGATAGGACGATGCTCGCGTTCCCCAAAAACGACGAGCCGCGTGCCGAGTGCGGCGGCGAGGTCCAGTTCGTGGGTGGCGATGACCAGCGTGTGGCCGCGCGCGTGCAAGGTCGCGAGCAGCTCGATCAGCTGCGCGCGGCTCCGCGGATCCAAGTTCGCGGTCGGCTCATCGAGCAGGATCACTTCCGGCTCCATCACGAGCACGGTCGCCAGAGCGACGCGCTTCTTCTCCCCGCCGCTCAATTCGAAAGGAGCGCGGTCGGCCAGGTGCTCGAGCGCGAGTTCGGCCAGGACGCGCTGGACCACCTCGCGCACACGGTCCGTCGGCCAACCGAGTTGAAGAGGTCCGAAGGCGACATCGTCGAAGACGGTCGGTGAAAAGAGCTGGACATCCGGTTCTTGGAAGACGAGTCCGACGCGCTGGTGGAGCCAGTAGCCGAGTTCGGGATCGTCCGCAGCCGACGTCACATCGCGACCGAAGGCGAAAATCTGCCCGCTCGAGGGTCGATACAGACCATCCAAGATTTTGAGGAGTGTCGATTTGCCGGAACCGTTCGGGCCGAGTACGATCAGGGCTTCGCCCGCAGCGATCGTCAGATCGACGTCGACGAGTGCCGGGATGCGACCGTGGTAGGCGTAACTCACGCGGTGGAGCTCGAACACGGTCCTCATGGGTGAGCCAAATCGATCAACCAGAGCGTGGCGCAGGTCGCGGAGCCGACCGAGAGGGCGAACCAGTCGGCTTCGGTCAGAACGCGGGGACGCAAGGTGCGCGGCTCGCCGCGGAAGCCTCGAGCAGTCATCGCCTGGTAGACCTGTTCGCTGGTCCGGAGACTCCGTTGCAAGAGGACAGCGAGAGCCGAGGCTAACCAGCGCCGCTGTTCCGGGCCGGGGAGGGCGCGCAGGGTGCGGCTGCGACGAGCGAGGATGAGGTCCTGCACGAGCTCGAGGAGCACGAAGACGTACCGGTAGGCCATCGCCAGCACCACAACGAAGACGAGCGGAACCCGCAGGGCGCGCAGTGCGGCGAGCAGGTCCGACCAGCGCGTGGTCAGCACGAGCGCCGCGGCAGCGAAAACCGAGGCGGTCACGCGGAGCAGGAGCGTCAGCACGCTCCAGGCACCGGTCGTGCTGACCGTCAGGCCGAACGGCAGGTGCACGAGAGGCGGTCCCGGTACGAGGACGAGCGCTGGGGCAGCGACGAGGAGCGTAAAGACCGGCAGACCGAGACCGAGACGGACGATGATCGATGCCGGTATCCGGCTGGCGGTGAGGGAGACGAGCAGCAGAGCGAGAAGGGCGAACTGCATCGGAATCGTTCGCAAGCTCGCAGCGACCAAAAGCGCGAAGCCGAGCAAGAGAACTTTGACGCGCGCGTCGAGCAGTTGAAGAAGTCCGGAACGACGGGCCATCTCCTCGGCGTAGACCGTGTGCTCGAGCGTGGTGGCGAGGTCAGCAAGCGTCTTTTCCAGAAAACTGCGGCGGGCCATCTGACACCTTCGATGCTAGCGCGCGGAGGCAGCGGACCGATCGTCCGCCGAGCGTAGCTGGAGCAGGAGACGCAGACCGAAGATCAGGGCACTGACCAACCCGATGCCGATGATCGCGGAGAGCACGTAGGCGAGCGCCTGTTCGGTGAAAGACGCCTCTTCCGCCATCCACGGAAGCGTGTAATCGGGCAGCGGAGCGCGCCACCAGCCTTCCCATCGAGCGAGACCGCTGGGCACGTAGCCGACGAGCTGCTCGAGTTCTTCGGCCGACCACTCGCCCCAGGCCGCACCGGAGGCGAGCAAGCCGAGCGGAGTGAGCAGGACGAGAACGGCGGCGACGAGCAACACGAGCGACCGCTTTCGAGCGGCTGTCGGAGCCGGGGACGGTACGCTCGCCAAGAGGTCCGGAGAGAGCCGGCGTACCAAGGTGAGTCCGGCGGCCGTGACGATCGCCTCGGCGAGTCCAGCCACGGTGAGATGCGGAACGAGCATCGCGGGCACCGCGACCTCCAGGCTATAGGGGCTGTAGAGAGCGCGGCCGTTCTCGCTCCAGAGAAGCGGCTGGATACCGAGCGTCAGGCCGACCAACAGGGCAGCGACATTGATGCTGACGTAGCCGGCCACAGCAGCGGCGATGACCCGGCGACGGCTCTCCAGTGGGCTGGACCCGGCGATCAGCCGATAGATCCCATAGCCGGTCAATGGCATGGCGACGCCGAGGATGAAGCAGTTGGCGCCGATGGCCAGGATGCCACCGTCACCGAAGAACAACGCTTGCACGATCAAGGCGACGGAGGTCGCGACGATCGCGGCCCAGGGTCCGAGCACGACGGCGGCCAGCACGCTGCCGACCGCGTGGCCGGTCGTTCCACCGGGGAGGGGAACGTTGAACATCATCACCACGAAGACGAAGGCCGAGAAGAGCGCCAGAACAGGGACCGTGCGACCGACCAGCAGACGACGCAAGCGTTGGGAGGCGAGGTACCAGAAGGGAAGGACGCCTCCCCAGTAGGCGAGTGCCGTTGCCGGGCTGATATAGCCATCGGGAATGTGCATTGGGTCTCTCCCGCGATCTCGACCGTCGACCCCGTTCACCGGGAAACAAGCATACCAGGCCGGTCATTGGCTCGTTGGCGAGCGGATCCCCACTGATTCGCTGCCGGTCGAGATGGTGTTGCGGAGGGTCGACGGAGGACGTCCTCGCCCAGCGCAGACCGAGATCAGGAGGCCAGCCGGAATGATGCAGGGTACGGTGGTGCCGGGTGGCGGCTCCAGCAGCTCAGCGGTGGTCGATGGTCTCCAGGATGGCCGCGATGGCCATCAGCACCGGGCTTCTTCCGGCGAGGACGTCGTTCGTTTTGACGACGATCACCCAACTCCGTCCTTGCGCGTCGCGATAGCGGTATCCCCATTTGCGCCCAGCCGTATCGAGCTGATAGTACTCGGCAGCAAAGCCGGGTCGGATTTCGATCGGACCAAAGGGCTGCCCCCAATCGACGGGCGGAGCGTACTGCGAGTCAGTGCGCAGGACTTCGATGAGGACACCGCCCGGTGCAAGATCATCGGGGTCCAGGCTATCGAACCAATTGGCGACGTCTTCGGCCGAGGGACTGTTCTGCACCATCGGCTGACTCATGAACATCCAGTAGCAGTGACACGTATGCAAGTTGTACTCGGGTGCTTCGGGCGTGGTGACGACGAGCCAACCGGGTGGGATTTGGACGCGCAGATAGCCGGGATCTCGGTACTCCGGCCAGCCCTCGATCGTCCGCGCTGTTCCTCCGGACGAAGGCGCATTGGTCGGGGCAGGAGCTGGCGCGGGAGTCGGTGACGGGGTGGGTAGTGGTTCTGGGGTCGGGGTGGGACGGGGAGGTGGCGTCGGTGAGGGAAGCGGCGACGGGGTCGGCCGGTGAACCCGTGTCGGGGTGGGTCGCGGCGACGCGGTGGACGTCGGTACGACTAGTCGAGCGGTCGGTTCGGCGGGAGCGGTCACGCGGGCGAGCGGAGCGGGGGTCGCGGTGGGTGCGTTCGCCTGGTCGCGGGTGCGGTAGACGAGATAGCCGATACCGGCCCCGGCGGCGAGACCGAAGACGAGGAGCACGACTGCGGCCAGACAGCCGAGAAAAGCCAGAGTAGTGTATGAGCGAACGACCGACCTTTTTCTCTCCACTGGAGCAATGCACCAGCGACTGGGAGGCTTGTCTGTCTACTGACAGAGTATACGAGGTCTGCGTCCTCTGGGGAAAGGATCGCTGGTCTACGGCCGTAGACTGCTGCCGGGCCAGTGGGCTTCCGTCGGACTCGATCCATGGTCGCCTCTGGTACTGCGTTGGGCGCCGTTTCTGTTGGATTCGTCAGGACGCTACTGCCGCGCGTGGAAAGAGTTCGCGTCTCGAAGGAGTCGCACCTCGGGCGAGTGCTCGCGAGTGACGCTGTGGCCCAGGGGTAGGGCCATCGCTCGTGCGTCCGAGTCGGCCCACCTCACGACCGAACCGCTCTTGCTCGGTGCTGCCAGCCTGCCAAAACGGCAGTGCTGGGAAGAACGATCCGGAGGAGGTGCAAGCGCAGCTTTGCGACTCGATCGGCCCGATGGGGACCGGAAAGGCTGTGCAAGCTGATCGAGCCTGGGTCTGGCTGTTTACCTCGAGATACCCGGGAGTGCGGGCTTGTCCAAAAGAACGCTCGCCGCAGGCCTGTAGGCGGTTCGCAGTCGCAGCGCTCGGGAGGCTCGGCGCTGGAGTTCGAGCCCTGGGTAGGTGTTCTGCTGGCGTCGGGTCGAGCCGGTGCGGGGTGGTCGGGCGAACTCGGCTGTGAGCGGGCGACCGTGCGATCGGCGCAATTGCCTCTCGTGCTGAGTCGCGTCCGGGTGCCATTCACTGCCGAAGGCCATCGTGTCGTTGGGAGCGGAAGTGCCGGTGTCTCATGTGAGAGGGATCCGCTGAGGTGGTCGAGGCCAGAAAGACCGGTTCGTCGTTGGAACAGCGTCGACAGCAAGTGTCGATGGCTCGAAGAGCATCGATCAGGCTGACAGGGGGAAGGCAGCTCGGATCGCCTGCCGTTTGCGGGACGGCAGGTCACTCACGCAGGAAAGCGACTGAAAAGACACACGGCACCTCCATCGGGATCCATCCCGACGGAGATGCCGTGCGCCAATTTCCGACGGAGTATCAACGAGTTCGGGTGGGACGACGAAGCAGAGTCACTCCGCTGCCGACCAGCCCGATCGCGATGCCAGCGAGGACGATGAGTGCGCTGGGCGTTTGCGGCTGGCCCGTGCGCGGGAGGACTTGAGGGATCGGGGGCGCCGTACTCGGGGCCGAGCTGGCTGGGAGGGCCTCACTCACTGGCTGCTGGGTAGTGGGTACGTCGCTACTCTCGACTGGCTGGGCGTCAGTGCTCGGGCTGGCTGCCTCGCTCGCGGGGACCGCGGGTGTGCTCGGCGCAGTCGACGCACCTCCACCAGTGCTGCCGCCGGTGCCGCCGGTACCGCTGTCGCCCTGACCACCGCCGGTGCCGCC
>NZ_JBRBZA010000035.1:0-95153 GCF_053493975.1 Thermomicrobium sp. | reverse complement strand
GAGCACTTTTCCGGCAACGCCGACCATCGGAACGCCGCCAGTCGCTGAACTCTCGAGACGCCTCGCGCGGTCCGCAACCTTGGATGCCGAGGGCGATCGGACACCCGACGAACGCTCACGCAGGGACTGCCACGACGCTCGTCTTTCAGCAGCAGAAGCCAACCGACTGGAACGACTGTCTCGCCATCGCCGTCCGGCACGATCACCCAGGCTTCCGCTGCAGCGTCAGCAATGAGTTCTCGGCACATCCCGCACGGCGGTACCACCTCGCTCCATCCGAGCGTGCCGATTGCGGTGTCGCCATCGACCGCTGCCATATCGATCGCCACCGCTTCAGCCCCGACCGCGATGCCTCCGATCATCGCCTCCCGATGCACGGCACTGGACACCCTTCCAGACCGTATCCCCAGTGTTCGACCGATCTGATGCCAGCCCTGTTCGGAGCGCAGTCCGATCATCGCGCATGCCACAGCGACGACCAGGCGATCGCGTTCCGCGAGTGCCATGACGCTGCTCCTTTCCGTCCGCACCGGTCAGCCGTTCGCGCTTGATCGCGAACCCGTCAGGGAAAAGCCCCCGCAACGCTCGTGCCGAGCCGCGACGATGCTGAGTGACTCGCGACCGTTGCCGGCTCACCGGACAGTCGCATCAGCATGCCGAACGTACGTGGCAGTAGCAGCTCGCTGAACGAGTCGCACTCCCTTGACAGCACCCCCCTCCCCCTCGCACACTCGAGCGTTGTTGCAGTGGACGGGGGATGACCGATGAGCAGTCACGAGTCGACTCGCGAGCACTGGTTCGCGATACTGGAAAGCAGTGCCCGTCTCCGCTACGGCCCCGAGCGCACCACCGCGATCGCCGACGAACTGCGGGGAATGGCTGACGCACTGGCTCACCTGCTCGCCCAGCCACTCGACTTCGACGATGAGCCACCGTTCGACCTGCTTCCCGAAAGGCAGGTGCGGGCATGAACCAACTCCTCCGCCTGGCGCTGCGCGAAATTCCCACCCGTATCCGGCAGCGTCAACTCTCGGTAAGCGAGCTCATCCAGGCTACGCTTCAGCAGATCGAGCGCACCGAGGCCAACGTCCAGGCATGGGTGGAGATCGACCGCGATGGTGCCCTCCGCGAGGCCGAGCGACTCGACCGCTTGGCCGCTCGCGGCACTGTGCTGCCCTTGCACGGTGTCCCCGTCGGTCTCAAGGACGTGATCGACGTCGCTGGACTCCCGACTCGCGCTGGCTTCGCACCGCTCGCCGACCGCCCTGCCCAGGCCGATGCCACGATCGTCGCGCGTCTGCGCGAACTCGGAGCGGTCGTGCTCGGCAAGACCCACACCACCCAACTCGCCTTCGCCGACCCCGCTCCGACCCGCAACCCTTGGTCACCTGATCGCACTCCGGGTGGTTCCAGCTCCGGATCAGCTGCTGCCGTCGCCGCACGCCAGTCTCCGCTCACCGTCGGTACCCAGACCGCCGGCTCGGTCGTCCGCCCCGCGGCCTACTGCGGTGTCGTCGGTTTCAAACCGAGCCTCGGTTGGTTTCCACTCGATGGAGTCATTCCGCTGGCTTGGTCGCTCGATCACCTCGGAATCTTCACCCGCTCGGTCGAGGATGCAGCCTACGCCTATGTCGCTCTGTGCGCCCACCAGCGACTGGAAGTGCCGCTCGCCACCGAGCCACCCCGCCTTTTCCTGCTCGTCGATTTCCTCGAGCTGGCCGAGCCAGAAGTCGCCGCGCACCTGCAGGACGTCGCTCGTCGCTTCCGCGAGGCCGGGGCGCGCGTCGAGGAACGCCGCCTACCGGTCGGCGTCCACCTGCTGTTGGCTGTCCATCACGTCATCATGCTGAGCGAAATGGGTGCCCTTCACCAGCAGATGCTCGAGCGTATCCCCGATGCCTATGGCCCTCGGCTGCGCTCAGCGGTCGAAGTCGGTCAACTCGTCCCCGCCGGTGCACTCCTTCATGCTCGTCGACTCCGCCGACGGCTCGCGACGCTGCTCGACTCTTTCCTCGCCCAAGTCGATGCCGTCATACTTCCCACCGCCTCCGGCCCAGCCCCCGACCGTTCCACGACCGGCGATCGGCGCTTCCAGGCCGTCTGGACCCTTCTCGGCACTCCAGCGCTCTCTTTGCCCAGCGGTCTGACCCATGACGGCCTGCCGCTCGCTACGCAACTCGTCGCCCGCTTCGGCCACGATCGTCATCTCTTGCACGTCGCCGCCTGGTGCGAGCGCATTTTGCCCAGCTTACCGCCCCCTCCGCTCGCCTGAGGCAAGCTGACAGGAGTGGAGCGCTCATGGGTGTCCTGACTCGCCCGGAGATCCTGCGCCTCATCGAGGCCGGTGAAATCGTCATCGAGCCCTTCGATCCCGACCAGGTCGGCCCAGCTTCGATCGACCTCCACCTCGGCCGCGAGTTCCGCCTCTTCAAGCACGCCCGCGAGATCCTCCACGTGACCGAGGAAACCGATCACCGCGAGGTGACCGAATTGGTGACCGTGGAGGATCACCTGCTGCTCCTACCAGGTCAGGCTGTCCTCGGCATAACCGAGGAGCGACTCACCCTCCCGGACTATCTCTGCGGTTGGATCCAGGGGCGCAGTCGCTTTGCCCGCGTCGGTCTCATGGTCCACGTCACCGCCAATTTCATCCAACCCGGCATGGTCCGAACCCGACAAGTGCTCGAAATGAACAACGCCGGCCCCGTCCCGCTCGCCATTCGTCCCGGCATCCGCATCTGCCAGATCATTCTCGAGGAGTGCGTCGGCCGCGCTCGCTATGCGGGGCGCTTCCAGGGGCAGGAACACCCCTGAGCGCCCCTCGTTCGACCCCCTCCCCGCCTCGGCACGCCCCGCAAGCACCGCCGAGCGCAGCCCGCATGCCGCTGTCGCGCAGGAACGACTGGGCGGCAGTGTGCCAGCGGTCGCCCCGTCCTCATCGTCTCATGCAGCTCGTCAGCGCACGATCGTCCGCCGCGTCTCGGAGAGCATCGCCTCCAGGTCCGCCGCACTGATCAGCGCAAGGTCTCCCCGAACCGTCAACTTGAGCGCCGCCAACGCGATGCCCGTGCGCAACCCGCGCTCCAGATCCCGTCCATCCAGATAGCCGTGCAGAAAACCAGCCGCAAAGGCATCCCCCGCCCCGACCCGATCGATGACCGTCGCCCGGAGCGCCTCCACCGCCAGCCGCTCCCCCTCCCGCGTCACGGCCACCGCTCCCCCTTCCCCGAGCGTCAGCACCGTCACCCCAGCACCGAACCGTCCAGCCAACCGCTCGGCGACCTCCAGCGCCGTCCCCTCCAGTCCCCACAAGATCCGCGCATCACCCTCCCCGCACAACAGCACTGTCGCCCCCGCACAGAAGGGCTCCAAAACGCGCGCCGCCTCCTCCGGCCCCCACAACCGGCTCCGGTAGTTCACGTCGAACGACACCGGCACCCCGCTCGCTCGCGCCCGCTCCAACAACCGCTCGGCTACCACCCGGCAACCCGCGCTCAGCGCTGGAGTGATGCCTGTCAGGTGCAACCAGCGGCTGACCGCTACGAAGTCGATCGGAAACACCGCCGGATCGACCTGGGCAACCGCCGACCCCGCCCGATCGTAGAGCACCGCGGTCGGCCGCGGCGGCACCCCCGTGTCCAGATAGTAGACCCCCACGCGCCCCCGCTCGACCCACTGAACCCAGCTGGTATCCACCCCGTGCCAGGCGAGCTCCCGCACGATCCGCTCCCCCAGCGGATTGCGCGGCAGGACCGAGGCCCAGGCCGTCCGGCGTCCCAACCGGGCCAGCGCCACGAGCACGTTCGCCTCCGCGCCACCGATCCCCACTTCGAGCCGCCTCGCCGTCTCCAAGCGCTCCCCGAGCGGCACGGCGAGCCGGATCATCGTTTCACCGAAGCTCACCACATCCCACTGCACCGTACTCTTCCTCACAGCTGCTCGCTCAGTTCAGTCAGCGCCTGGACCGTCCGGTGGGGCTGCTTGCCGAGCGCGTCCAGTGCGCTCCCCGTCCGGTTCACCCAGCAGACGCGAAAGCCGTAGCCAAGCGCTCCAGCAACATCGAAGCCGTTCGCCGAGCAGAAGAGGATCCGTTCTGGCGGCACGACGAGGTGAGCAGGCGCCAAGGCATAGACTGCTGGCGACGGCTTGTAGCGCCGCACAGCATCGGCACTCAACACCGCCTCGAACCGCTCGCGTAGCCCGGCTATCCGCAAGAGCTGCTCGAGCATCATCGGACTGCCGTTGGACAGGACGGCCAGCCGCAATCCCCGCTCGGCGAGCCGCTCCAGCGCCATCGCTGTTTCCGGGAACGGATCCAGTTCCAACCACCCATGCAGGAGATGCTCGCGCTCTTCGGGCAAGAGTTCCAGTTCCAGCTGTGCGCATGCCGCATCGAGCGCTTGAGCCGTTACCACCCAGAAATCCTCGTAGTCTCCCAAAATCGTGCGCAGAAAACTGTGCTCCAGCTGCTTGGTCCGCCACCGATCGAGCAGGGGAACATCACCGACGATGGCCCGCGCCCGCTCCGCCAGTCGTCCGAACCCGAAGAGTGTCCCGTACACATCGAAGACGACCGCCTCGATCGTTTCCTCGTTCACCCGCATCCCCCCGCGACATGGTGCTAGGCCGAATCGTAGGCGCTCCGCGTGAGCGCGGCAACTGGCACGCGGCCGGTGCCGCACACCGAGATGGACGACCCGTTATGATGTCCTGATCCACGGTCCATCGCCTTCCCGATCGCTCCTCACCACGACCCAACGAGCCGGCTCGTTGTACCCTGGATGTGCTGGCTCGAGGAGGGGCAGCGTGTGGAAGCAGGTCCTCGTCGCTTTTCTTGCCGTCGCCGTCTTCGTCACCATGCTCCCGGTCCGCGAGGCAACCACTTCCCCCTTCGCCAGTCCTGCCTTCGAGCAGGTCTGGTTGCGCGATCAGAACGGCCTGCTCGACCTCTGGGGACAAGCTCCGCTCGCCTGGCGACTCGAGCCTTATGCCGATGCTCCGTCCGGTCGCCGCCTCGTCCAATACTTCGATCGTGGTCGCTTGGAACTCACCAGCGAGGCTGGTTCGACCCGCACGCGGGTCACGCAAGGTCGACTCGCCTGGGAACTCACCACCGGTCAGATCGCCCTCGGCAGCGATCTCACCGCGCGCCGTCCACCACCCGACATCTCGATCGACGGTGGCTCACCCGATCCGCGCGTGCCGACCTATGCGGCACTCGCCCGTCTCGTCGGTCAGCCTGCCACTGACCGAACCGGCTGGCCGCAACCCATCGATCAGTGGCTCACCGCTGACGGCGCGCTGCGTACGGCCACGCCGCCAGCACCGGTCCGTATGGGTCGTTTCGTCACCACGACACGCCACAACCTTCCCGATGTCACCGTCGCCCTCTTCGACCGCTCGCCCCTCGGCCCCACCGCCTGGCTCGAGACCTTCGGCTACCCGATCAGCGAACCCGTTTGGGCGTACTACCGCCGGGGGAACGTCGCCATCCCCGCGCTCGTCCAGGTCTTCGAGCGCCGCATCCTGCTCTACTTTCCATCCCTCCCCGCCGACCAACGCTTCACCATCGCCAACACCGGACGCCACTACTACCGCTGGCGCTACGGAAGCGAACCGACTGCTCCCTGGCCAGCACCGCTCCCTGGCACTCCCCTCCCGCTCGATGTGCCGCCCCACTTCCGAGCCGGCCTCCTCTTGGACGGGGTACGCGATCCGATCGACCTGACGCTCGCCCCCGACGGCAATCTCCTCGTCCTCACTGCCTCCGGCACCATGCTCCTGGTGACCGGGGAAGACAGCCAGGGTCGTGCTTCCCGCCTCACCACGTTCGCCTCAGGCTTCCTCGCGCCACGCGGTGTCGTCACCAGCGGCGGGTGGGTGTACGTCGCCGACGATCGCGGGCTCATTCGGCTGCGCGATGACGACGGTGACGGCATCGCCGACCGGACCGAGTTACTGCCCCTCGGCCTCCGACCGCTGCCTGGGTCAGCCGGTGCACCGGTCGTCGACGAGCGGGGACGTCTCGTACTCGCCGCGACCTCCACCGATGCACCAGAAACACCCCTCCTGTACGTCATCGAGGATCGCCGAGCTTCGCCGCTCGGCCCTGTCCCCGATCATTTGGCCCGCTTGTTCACCTGGGGAGAACTCCTGCTCGCGGTCACGCAAGCGGACGGTGAGCCAGCCACCGTCCTGCGCTTGACGGTGCGGCAAAGTCCTTCTGACTCGCGCCCGCTCCTCGCCTTCCCACCGGATATCGTCCTCTCCAGCGGGATCGTCTACACCGTTCCGCTCTGGGCAGACCCGATCCCTGGTACGTGGCTCTTCTGTGGAACGCGCGATGGCAATGGTGTCGTGCTCCGCGCCCTGCCACGCTCTGATGCTCAGAGCGCCGAATTGGCACCGTTCGTCACCGGACTCCGTCGACCGGTCGCTCTCGCTATCGGCCTGGATGGCACGATCTACATCGCGGACGCCGGCACCGGGCAAGTCGTCAAGCTGCTTCCCACGCTCCGCTCGAGCCGATGAAGCGGTCAGAGATCGCTGGGTCCACCGTTCGGCTTTCCAGCCCCCAGTTCCTTGGCGCGCCGGTAGGCTGCCCAGACCGCACGCGCGATCACGGTCCGCAATCCACCACGCTCCATCTCGTAGAGCGCTGCCGCAGAAGTCCCACCCGGCGTCGTCACCATGTTCCGGAGCTCCGCCGGGTGCTTACCCGTTTCCTGCGCGAACAGGACCGAACCCAGGATCGTCTGTTGGACGAGCTGCTCCGCCACACTGCGCGAGAAACCGAGATGCACGCCCGCATCGATCAGCGCTTCCATGATCAGGAAAACGTAGGCTGGACCGGTCCCGCTGAGCGCCGTCGCCATGTCGACGAAGTCCTCGTTGTCGACGCGGATCGCCAGCCCCATCGCTTCCAGTACCGTCCGTACCAGCCGCTCGTCCTCCGCCGTGACCGCCGGCGCCGGGCACCACACCGTCGCCCCGTATCCGATCTGGGCCGGCGTATTCGGCATCGAACGCACGACTCGCTCGTGTCGCAGCCCTGCTTGCAATCGCTCGATCGTGGCTCCAGCCACGATCGATAGAACCACTTGCTCGGCACGCAGTCGCCCCGCCAGATCGCGCATCGCCGCATCCAGCGTCTGTGGCTTGACCGAAAGCACGACGAGGTCAGCCTCGCTCGCCGCAGCAGCATTGTCCGGAACCGTCTCTAGCCCCAACCGCGCGACGAGCTCTTGCCGCCGTCGCGCGTTCGGCTCCCCGCCGGTCAACTGGTGCACGCTCACCGAACCGGTCCGCAGCAGGGCTGCCGCCATCGCCTCCGCCATCACCCCACAACCGATGAAGGCGATCCGCTTGCCACTCAGCGGTGACGGCTGCTGCCCCACCGGACGCCCTGCGAACTCCGCACGCACCCCACCCGACCTCACTCTTCTTCTTCCTCCTCGAGCTCGAGTTCCTCGAGTTCGCCTTCCTCGATGAACGCCTCCACGAACTCGACCAGCCGGTTCAGTGCCGTCTCCACGATCTGTTCACCGAATTCCACTGACGCTGCTCGCGCGTCTCCCAGCGCCCCGTTTGCCGTGATCTCGTCGAACGAATAGGCCACGTGGACCGGACCCCACCACGACGCGTGCGGATAGGCTTGCTCCAACAGCTCGCCAGGTGCCAGCGCCTCTTCCCGCACTGCCCACGGAGCCAGGTACAACAGCTGACTCGTCTCGCTCTCGCAGGCGTGCCCGATCACCTCCGCCACCTTTCCCCGCTGCACCACGTCGTTGGCCAGCTCCGTGATCGAAACCCAGGCTGCGAGGACATCGAGTTCGCGCCGCAGCCGCTGGACCAGCAACTCCAGTGCCGGGCGATTCCCACCGTGTCCGTTGACGAAGAGGAACCGCTCGAACCCATGCTCAGCCAGGCTCTCCACCACCTCGTAGAGCACTTGCATGAACGTTTCCCCCGAGAGCGTGATCGTCCCTGGAAACGCCATGTGGTGCGGCGATACCCCGAACGGCATCACCGGGACCACCAGGACCTCGGGGTACATCCGTTCGGCCAGCCGCACGCTGAACTCGTACGCCCGCACGCTGTCCGTCGCGAACGTCGCGTGAGGCCCATGCTGCTCCGTCGAACCGACCGGAATGACGACCAGCCGGATCTCTCCCATGGCCGCTTCCAGTTCCGGCCAAGTCATCTCCCAGAGCACGTATCGCTCTTGTGCTTCCATCACCCGTTATCCTTCCTCTGGCCGCTCCGGCGGCGCTTTGCTCGACCCTCCGCATCGTAACACACGGGAGACAGTCCGATGGCCTGCCCCTATCCACCCATCACCGACTACGCCCTCATCGGCGATGGCCGCACCGCTGCCCTGGTTTCCCGTACCGGCTCCCTCGACTGGCTTTGCCTACCGCGCTTCGATGCTGATCCGATCTTTTCGCGCATGCTCGATGCCGATCTCGGTGGCTCCTGGACCATCGTGCCGGAGGATATCGTCCACATCCACCGTGCCTACCGGCCCCACACCAACGTCCTCGATACCACTTTCACGACCGCGACCGGCCAGCTCCGCCTCACCGACTTTTTCCCGGCTCTTCACGAGCGCCAGAAAACTCGTTTCCCGCTCGCCCAAACCCTGCTCCTGCGTCGCCTGCGCTGCCTTTCCGGCCGCGTGGTCGTCGCTGTCACCGTCCGCCTCCGGCCGCGCTTCGGTCGTCAAACACCCGAACTGCGCTCGTTCGCGGGTCACTGGTACCAGTACGGCTGGGGCCATTCCCAGGCCATCCTCTTTGCCAGCAGACCGCTCGAGCGGCGCGGCGCGTTGCTCCACGGGACGCTCGTCCTCGAGGCTGGCCAGTCAGCCGACTTCGCGCTCGCCTACGCCGACGAGGCTCCAGTGGAACTCCCCATCCCACAGCTGTTCGATACCTTCGAGCGTCTGACCGTCGACTATTGGACCGAGTGGGCACGTCGCTGCGGATATACCGGCCCCTACCGCGAGGCCGTCGAGCGGAGCGCACTCGTGCTCAAGCTCCTGACCTACGCACCCTCCGGTGCCATCGTCGCTGCGCCGACGACCTCGCTTCCCGAATGGCCTGGCGGGCCGCGCAACTGGGACTACCGCTACTGCTGGCTCCGCGACGCGGCGTTCACTGTCCGTTCTCTGCTCGGTCTCGGCTATCACGAGGAAGCCGACGCGTTCGTCGACTGGATCCTCCACGCTACCCGCCTCACACAACCCGAACTCCATGTCCTCTACACCGTCTACGGCGAGCCCGATATCCCCGAGCGGCTGCTCGTCGATCTCGACGGCTACCGCAGCAGCCGCCCCGTTCGCGTCGGTAACGCTGCCGCCCGACAGTTTCAACTCGATGTCTACGGTGAAGTGATCGATGCCCTCGCGCGCTACCGCCTCTTCGGTCGCCCCCTCGATCGCGAGGTGTACCGCTTTCTGCGCGGACTCGCCGAGGTGATCGTTCGTCGCTGGCGCGAACCGGACGACGGGATTTGGGAAGTGCGCTCCGGCCGCGCCCACCATGTCCACTCCAAAGTCATGGCCCTCGTCGGCCTCCGCCACCTCGAGCGCCTCGCCATCCTGGACGGTGTCCGCTTGCCGATCGAGCGCTATCGCTGTGCCGCCGAGGAGATCGAGCGTTGGTTAGTCACCTATGGCATCGACCCGGCTCGCAACGCCTTCGTCGCCACTCCTGGCGGCGAGCCGGACGCTGCTCTCCTTTGGCTCGCGCTCCAAGACGTGTTCCTCTCACCCAAGCACCCGTGGGTCATCGGAACGGTCGAGGCGATCCAGCGGGAACTCGCTCACCAGGAACTCGTCTTTCGCTACCACCGCGACGATGGTCTGGCTGGTCCCGAGGGAGCTTTCCTGATTTGCTCCTTCTGGCTCGTCGAGGCGCTCGCGCGCCTCGGTCGGCTGGATCAAGCACACGAGCACTTCACGCGCCTGCTCGCCCGCGCGAGCGACCTTGGCCTCTACGCGGAAGAAATCGACCCTCGCACCGGCGAGCATCTCGGGAACTTCCCACAAGCCTTCAGCCATATCGGCCTCATCAGCGCTGCCCTGGCACTCGAGGAGGCAAGCACCCCCTCCTCGTCGCTCCGCCTAGCTACCACTTAGCCGAGCAACACACCGAGCACGAGTCCGTAGAGGACATGCCCGATGACAGTCGCCACCGCCGTGCGACGCCCGTAGTTGAGTCCAGCCAGCCCCGGCGGCTGCAAATGCCGGGTCGGATCCGGCCCGGTCCGCTCGCTCGCCATCCGCGGATGCACACCGGGGAGGCTTGGCAACACCACCAGCAGCACGAACGCGGCATGTCCGACCCCCAGCAATGTGCCCGACCACCAACTGGCACCACCGAGGAGCCAGAAGACGCCAGCATAAATTGCCGCCAGTGGCCACCCCACGAGGATGTGCACGAAAATGCCCACGAACTTGGCGCGTTCTCGATCGCGCGTCACCCACAGCCCGAGGATCAGCGGGAGATCCATCCGCGTCAGCCCCACCAGCTGGCTTCCTCGCAACACGACGGTCAGCACGATCGTGGCGACCAGCCCCGCAATCAGCACGCGCAGGATCGCATCCATCGCTCGCCCTCCCGCCCTGTCGATCGGTGCTATCCTCAACCATCGGGAGGAACACGGTGCCGTTCGTCATGGATCTCCAGCCAGAAGGGTTCGTCCCGGCCGTCCGCTGCGATCACTGTGGTGAGTCGGTCAGTGCCGAGACCAGCCTCGTTCTCTGGAGCATCGATGCACCCGCCAGCCTCGGGGCAGCACCGATTCTCGTCGCCTGCGACCAGGACTGCGCTGATGCCCTCGCCGCTCGCTATCCGGAATCCCAGTTCGCCCTCCTGGCCCTCGATACCTATCTCGTGACCCTCGTCGAGGATTGCCTGAGTATCGACGCTGACGCCGTCCGCCAGCGCGATGCGCTCGCCTGGGCCATCGAGCAGACCCGCGACGAGGTCGACCAAGCCCTCGAGTAGCCTTCACCGACTCGTCAGCCGCCGCACGACCAACACCGCGAGGGCAAGCCCAAAGCGCAGGCCGATACCCGCATAGACCAGCCCGCGCAGGAGCCGGCTCTGGTGCGGCGCGTAATGACGACGATAGAACAACGCCATCGCTCGGTAGAACTCCCAGAGCACGCGCGGATCGCGCCGTCCCCAGGATCCCCCTTTGACATGGACGGCCCGCGCAGCTGGCTCGTAGCGCACGCGCCAGCCACGCGCCTTGATCCGGTACGCCCAGTCCAAATCCTCGCCGTACATGAAGTACGCCTCGTCGAGCAACCCCACTTCCTCGATCACCTTCAGGCGCACCAGCATGCACGCACCGCTGACCGCATCGACCTCGAGCGGCTGATCGGGGTCGTAGCAGGTCAGATTGTACCGGCCGAAGCGCGGACTCCGGGGAAAAAGTGCCGCCAAGCCGGTCAACTTCCAGAAGGCGGACTCGGGCGTCGGAAAACTCCGCCGACACGCCAGATCGAGCCGCCCATCCGGCAGTACCAGCTTGGGCCCGACCACTGCCACGGTGGGCTCCCGGTCCAACACCGCAACCAGCCGACCGATCGTCTCTGGCTCGACGAAGCAGTCCGAATTCAAGAGCAACACCGCATGCCCGCACCGCACTGGCTCGGGCAGCCACGCCAGAATGCGACGCAGCGCCACATTGTTCGCACGCGCAAACCCCAAGTTCTGCCCGGTCTCCAGGACCAGCACCTGCGGAAACTGCCGGCGCACCATCTCCACCGAGTCGTCCCGTGAGTCATTGTCCACTACCAGGACACTCAACGGGCGATCGAGGCGGCTCGCCGACACGGCGGTCAGGCAGCGCTCCAACAGCTCTGCCGTGTTGTAGTTGACGATCACCACCCAGACGCCGCGCAGCGCTGCTGCCGTCACCGCGACCGGCTGGATCGCTGTCTCACTACTCGTAGCGCCACGCCAGGTAGTGCTGCCCGACATTCCCCATCTCCACTCGCCACTCCGGCGGATTGCCCGGCGTGTACGTCAAGCACCGTCGCTCGAAACATTGAACCAGCACGTCTTGGACCACTCCACCCACCTTCACCGTGGCCCAATACGGCTCGGTGATCGGGAAACCAGTCGCGAAGAAAGTCGGTTCGAACAGCTTCCCCTCGACCGCCCCGGTCTCGCCCCAGACGAGTCCCTGGCTCTGCAGAAACTCCCAGAAGACATCGGCCACCGTATGGTGCGTTTCCGAAACGAGCACCGCCGCAAAGACACCACCAGGACCGTCGTCGCTCACCGTCCCATCGCGGTGTAGCCGCCAACGGATCTCCGCTCCCACCGGGAGCGGTGGAGCATCGAGGAGCGCGCGAAACGTCGCATAGGTCGGCCCCGCGGGATCGTCGGCATCACCCGCCACCGGAAGCGCGGCCGGTTCCCGTTGCTCGAACAGCGCATCACCGACCTGGACCGCTCCCGTGATGAGTTCCCGCACCAGCAGCCCGTTCGTCACGTACCAACGGGTTCCTCGATCGGCCGCTAGTTCCGTCACCTCCATCCGCGCCTTGTCCCAATACAGCACCGCCCGCCGACCGCCCGGCGCATCCACGTACGGCTCGATCGCGACCCGCAGCGGTTGCGGTCCCCACGTCCAGCTCCGCGCTACCGAGCCAGCCGCGACCGGCCGATCCTCTCGCTCCCAGGTCCGTCGCCAAGCGGCGAAAACGACCGGCTGGTAGGCTGCTGGTTCCCACGCTGCCCAGCCGATACGCTCCAGTGTCTCCCGGCGACCAGTAGCCGGTTCCACGACTACCAGCACGGGCGGCTTCCCTGGCGAGTTCTGCACGAAGGCCAGTCGCTCACCCTCGGGGCTGATCGCGACGAGAATCCCCGGATCGCTCGCCGCGACGACGCGCTCCCCACTCACGAGGTCGATCCGCGTCACCACCGTCGGAAAACTCCGGCTCACGTAGAGAAAGCGAGCCAGGGGATCCAACCACACGTACGGATACGGCACGTGCCTCCCCGGATACCCCACCGGCACGTCAGCGATGCGGCGCGCTTCCCCACTGACCAGATTGAGCAAGATCACATCGTCGCCACCTCCGACCGCATCCACGAAACCCAACCACTGTCCGTCACCGGAGACCAAAAGCGGCATCCGGCACGCCTCGATCAGCCCGTTCCACAACACGCCGCTCGCGCCGCTCGCCGGATCGACCCAACGGAGTCGCGCATCCTGTCCACCGGCATACACCAGCCGCGGTCGCTCGGCGATGCCCGCTACCCCCACCCAGGCGATCTGCCCGATCACTCGGTCGACGATCTCGACGCGACCGCTGGCCACCTCGATCCAACCCAGCTCCATCACCGGGCACGGCCCATCGAGCGATGCATCGGTCGCCCGCTGGAACGCGAGCCATCGCCCGTCCGCTGACCAAGCGAGCGCCCTCGCTGCCACTGGAACCGAACGGACGACATGCCCCTCGCGGGTCGCGATCACGATCGAGTCCTCATCGCGCCAAGCCAGCCACCGCCCATCGCCCGACCAACTCGCCTCGCTACCCTGGCCTACGATCTGGGTCGTTGGCTCCGCTCCTGTCGTGACGATCCCGATCACCGGGATACCGTCCTGGACACCGGAGAAAACGAGCCGCCCACCCTCCGGGGACCAGAGCACGCGCGAGATAGCCAGACCCTTCACCACTGGTTCTCGCTGCCGACCGTCACCCGTCGCCAGCCACAACGTCCGATCGCGATCGAGCAGCGCGAGCGACCACCATCCAGGTTCCACCTCGCGAGCCGCAACCGATCCCGGCATCCCGATACCGATCCAGACGATCGCGAGCAGGATCGACCATGTCACCCGCATCCCGCACCCCTTCCCCGCGGCAACCCCACTGCCGAAACCGAATGCTAACCCTAGCTTGCCCGACGCGTCTGCCACGCCATCCTGCAGCGCTGCTCTCTCGCGTCGCTCAGCCTGGCCACATCCTGGCGAGCCGGAGTCTCGTCGCGTTCCGACCCGCGAGCAGCGTCACACGAACTCCCCAGCGCACGCACACGACCGACTCCGAGCGATCCGATCGCTCGGGCCCACCACACCTTCTGGTGCATCGGCTCCCTCGAACGGCGCGACGCGGCGAGTCCTGGCCGCCTCGCACGCTGCTCGATTGCGCCGAGATCCGCTGGCACGCCCTGTTCCGCTCGGTCCACTATTTCCTGTTTTCGGAGGCGGCAGGGTCCTCCGAGAAAGGCTACTCGTCCAGCGCCAACTCCATCGCCATTCGTGTCTTGACGCACCCCGCCTCGGCTGATACCCTCAGCGCGGCAAAGGATGTTCGTCGTAGGGAGGAAGCGCTGTGCTCGTCCGCATGCCCGGCCGTGCCAGGTGATGCTATGCCAGCAAACCCACTGCCCTGCCATCGGTCCAAAGTCGAATCGCCTGGAAAGGAGAGCACAGCGTGACCAAGAAGCGCGTCAACAAGGTCGTCCTCGCCTACTCCGGTGGACTGGACACCTCCGTCATCCTGAAATGGATCAAGGAGACGTACGACTGCGACGTAATCACGGTCACCGCGGATGTCGGTCAAGGTGAGGATCTCTCCGGCATCGAAGCCAAAGCGCTCGCCACCGGCGCCTCCAAAGCCTATGTCCTCGATCTCAAGGAGGAGTTCCTGACCCACTACGCCTTCCCGGTCCTCCGCTCCGGCGCCGTGTACGAGCGGAAGTATCTCCTCGGCACGAGCTTCGCCCGCCCGCTCATCGCCAAGTACCAAGTGGAGATCGCCAAGCGCGAGGGAGCCGACGCCGTCGCGCACGGTTGCACCGGCAAGGGGAATGACCAGGTCCGCTTCGAACTCACCTACAAGGCGCTCGCCCCCGAACTCACCGTCATCGCGCCCTGGCGCGAGTGGGATCTCTCCGGTCGCGAGGCCCTGCTCGAGTACGCTGCCTCTCGCGGTATCCCCGTCGCACAGTCCAAAGAGAACATCTACAGTCGCGACCAGAATCTCTGGCACCTCAGCCATGAGGGAGGCGAACTCGAAGACCCTTGGCAAGCCCCGAGCGAACGGGTCTATCAGATCACGGCCAGCCCGCTAGCGGCACCGGACCAGCCCGAAGAGATCGTCATCGGCTTCGAGCAGGGTTATCCAGTCAGCCTGAACGGGGAGCGACTGCCCCCGGTGACGCTCATGGAGCGCCTCAACGCGATCGGCGGACGACACGGCATCGGGCGCATCGACCTCGTCGAAAATCGTCTCGTCGGCATGAAGTCCCGCGGCGTCTACGAGCAGCCTGGTGCGACCATCCTCTCCGTCGCGCACAAGGAACTCGAACATCTCACGCTCGACCGCGAGACGATGCACTTCAAAGACCAACTCGCCCTCAAATACGCCGAACTCGTCTACTACGGACTGTGGTACACCCCACTCCGCGAGGCCCTCGATGCCTTCGTCGATGTCACCCAACGGACCGTTACCGGCGAGGTCCGACTCATGCTCTACAAGGGGAACTGCCTTCCCACCGGTCGACGCTCCCCCTACAGCCTCTATAGCATGGAATTGGCGACGTTCGGGGCTGACGCCATCTACGACCAGCGGGACGCCGAAGGTTTCATCAACCTCTTCGGTCTCCCGCTCGAGATCGCTGCCCTCTTGGCCAAACAGCGGAGTACCGCTTCTTGACTGCCCGATGCGAGACACTGAGCCGGGGGCGCGAGAAGCGCCCCCGGCTCGTCGACTGCCGTCACTCGTCAGCCGGGCCTCATCGCCATGGATGAATCGTCGGCGAGTTGATGGCGATGATCATCCAAATGATCAACCCCACCACGTTGATGCCCACGAAGGTCACGAACGCCAGAAATCCCCACCCATAGCGGAACTCGTACCCGAAGAGCGGCTCCGTCGCTGTCTCCACCCGCTCTGCGACTACCACCCGGTTGCTCTGTCCCTTCGCCACGCTCGTTCCCTCCTGGTCTCGGCCGCTGCGATCGATCCGTCTCCTATCCTACCACGGCCCCCAGCGGTTTGCGAAACTCTTCACGAAGAAAACGAAACATCGTTCTCGCTCGAACGGGTACGCTTCACCCCTCGTTCCGTTATCGGATGCGCTCGACAGGGTTCCTGCCCATTCCGCACGCTCGTCGCACCATGCCCCGATTCTCTCCGCTTCCTCCCCCGACGACCGTGTGTCTCTCTCGTACCGCGAGCGCCGCTCACCGCGCGGCTTCCTCTCCTCCAGGGAGCCGCGCGACGTACTCACCCCGCTCTTCCGCGAGTTCCACGAGCCCATCCCGGGCCAATCCCGCCAACACCCCGTGCAACCAGTCGCGCGCCTGGCTGCTGTAATCCGGACGGACCAGCCTTCCCAACTCGTCCAACGGCACGCCTCTCGGGTGCTGCCGGAGCACCGCCACGATCCGCCCACGGTAATAGCGCCGCGAGCCCTCGAAGCGTCCACCCCTGCGCCGACTCTCTCCCTCTGTCCCCACCGAGCGACACAGCGCCCGCAACGGGCAGATCGCGCACCGCGGTCGCCGCGCCGAGCAGACGCGCGCCCCCAGTTCCATCAGGGCCTGATTCCACTCGTACGCCCGATCCCCCGGCAAGACACGCGCGGCCAGCTCGTCCAGTTCGCGCCGACCCGGTCGCGCCTCCGGTCCCAGGAAGACCCGCGTCAAGACCCGGGCGATGTTCGTGTCCCAGAACGCCACGCGCTGACCGAAGGCGAAGCACGCCACCGCGCCCGCCGTATAGCGTCCGACACCCGGCAGCCGCTCCAAGAGCCGCCGCTCGCCCGGGAATCGCCCACCCCACCGCTCCACGATTTCCCGCGCTGCTCGCCACAGATAGACGGCTCGCCGATTGTAGCCCAACCCACCCCAGACCGCGATCACCTCCGCCAGCGATGCCGAAGCCAGCGCCTCCACCGTCGGGAACCGAGCGAGGAACGCCTCATAGTACGGAATCACGCGCTCCACTTGGGTCTGCTGGAGCATCACCTCGCTCACCAGGATCCGATACGGATCGCTCGTCCGGCGCCATGGAAGATCGCGCGCTTCCCGTCGATACCAGTCCACGAGCAGTCGTTGCACTGTCCGGATCTGCTCCTCGGAACCTGGCCCCAACCGCTCCTTCACCTGACCCACAGAGCTCCCTTCCCGCCTCATCGACGATCGTTCGTTCGTGATACGGTTGCGAGTCCACCAGGCTGCACGATCGAGCACGCTCGACTCCGACGGAACGGATGCCTTCCGCTCCGCCACCTCGACCAGCACCCGTGCCCGGAGGGAGCGCGGCTCTGCCACCCAGCGCCGCGACCACTCTTCGTCCCCTGAAACCAGAGCCCGTCCCCCAGGCATGGGCTATCGGAGCCCGCTCGAAGATGCAGCTGACGAAAACACGAAAGCGGCCAGCTGGGCCGCTTCCGTGCCTCCTCCTCACGCGCGAGGCGCTTCGTTTCCTCCTCCGCTCTGGTGTACGGCAACATCCCCTTCATCGGATTCTTCCCGGAGGAACCTTTCGACGCGCTCGCGCAACTGCTCGTACCAACCTGGTCGGGTCACGTCGTACCACTCCACCTGCTTCATCCGCCGCAACCAGGTCAGCTGATGCCGCGCATACCGGTGCGTATCGTACTTGATCCGCTGGATCGCCTCCTCCAAGCTCATCTGCCCGAAAAGAAACGCGACGATCTGCCGATAACCGAGTGCTGTCATCGCAGGCGCGTCCGGCGGCACTCCCTGCTCCAACAAGCGCCGCACCTCCTCCACCAGGCCGCGCGCGACCTGGCGCTCCACCCGCTCGTCGATCCGGCGGTAGAGTTCTTCCCGCGGCATCGTCAGGCCGAGCCACAGCACGCGCCAAGGTGGTGCTTCCCGACCTTCGAGTTCGGTCATCCGTCTCCCGGTCGTCACGAAGATCTCGAGTGCACGGATGACCCGACGCACGTTCTCCGGGGGAATGCGGGCTGCCGCCACCGGATCCACTGTCTGGAGCTCCCGATGCAACGCCTCCGGCCCCTCCCGGCGGGCACGCAACTCCAGTTGGGCGCGCAACTCCGGATTGGGTGGGGCAGGTGGAATGCGCCACCCCTCCAGCAGTGCGCGCAGATACAGCGGCGTCCCGCCGGCCACGATCGGCAGCCGTCCACGCGCATGGATCTCCTCGATCGTGCGCTGGGCATCGCGTTGGAACAGAGCCAGTGAGTAGTCGTCACGCGGATCGAGAATGTCGATCAGATGATGCGGAACCCCCCGGCGTTCCTCCAGCGTCGGCTTGTCCGTACCGATATCCATGCCGCGGTAGAGATATCGTGAATCGGCTGAGACGACTTCCCCCCCGAATGTCGATGCCAACTCGATCGCGGTCGCTGTCTTCCCGACCGAGGTCGGCCCCACCAGCGCGACCACCGGCTTCCGCTTGTTCATCTGCTGCGACTCCTGGTAGACTCTCGGCCGGTCGCGTGACCCGTTACGTCCAGCACCGGCAGGAGGCTCGCCCGCGTGCTCCGCGTGATGGTACAAGCTCTGAAGATCACGGTCGTCCTGGTTCTCGCCGCCATCATCGTCGTGTCGGCCCAGCGTGCGCTCGATCTCCAACTCCGCCAGTCTGCCGCCGCGGCTGGACAGCCCGTCACGTTCGACGTTCAGCCCCGAGAGTCCATCGATTCGATCGCCGAGCGTCTCCACGAGGCCGGCCTCATTCGCTCCCCGACCTACTTCAAGCTGCGCGTCCGCCTGACCAACGCCGATACGCGCATCCGCGCCGGCCGCTTCACGTTGTATACCGGAATGTCCGTCAACCAGATCATCCAGACGCTCACCACCGCGCCCGGGGTCCAGGTCGTGCGTGTCCGCTTCCTCGAAGGTTGGCGGGCCGAGCAGTATGCCGACGAACTGGTCCGTGTCGGCATCCTCTCCGATCCAAATCGATTCCTCGACGCGCTCCGCGCTTCTCGCTGGCAGTCGCGTTTCCCCTTCCTGGCCGATGTCCCACCCAATGGCACGGTCGAAGGATACTTGTTCCCCGACACGTACGAGTTCCGCATCGACGCCACGCCCGAAGAGATCGTGCAGACCCTTCTCGAAAACTTCGATCGTCGTGTTCCAGCTGAGGATCGCGCTCGTGCGCAGGCACTCGGCCGCACCTTCTACCAAGTCCTCATCATCGCTTCCATCGTCGAGCGCGAGGCGCGTATCGCCGAGGAACGCCCGGTCATCGCGTCCGTCTTTTACAACCGTCTGCGCGAGAACATGCCCCTGCAAGCCGATCCGACCGTGCAGTATGCCCTCGGCAGCCCGGAAGACTGGTGGCCTCCCCTCGAGAACGTCGGCGACCTGGGCGCGGTGAATAGTCCTTACAATACCTATCGCAATGCCGGTTTGCCTCCCAGTCCGATCTGCAATCCCGGTCGAGCTGCCATCGAAGCCGCCCTCTCCCCCGCACAGACCGATTACCTCTACTTCGTCACCCGCGGTGACGGCAGCGGTGCCCACGTTTTCGCTCGAACCTACGAGGAGCATGTCCGGAACATTCGGGAGCAGCACGGCAGATGACACTGCGTGTCGGCCTGATCGGTTTTCCCGTCGAACAGAGCCTCTCGCCCGTCTTCCAGCAGGTCGCCCTCGACGCGCTCGGGATTCCCGCACGCTACGAGCTCTGGCCGACTCCCCCAGCCGAACTTCCGCTGCGTATCGCCAGCCTACGCGCACCCGGCACTGTGGGTGCGAACGTCACCGTCCCGCACAAGGAGGCGGTCGCGCAGCTGGTGGACGAACTCGCTCCGCGCGCTCGGCGTGTCGGTGCGGTCAACACGGTCATCGTGCGAGGGCAAAGGCTCCTCGGCGACAACACCGATGTTCCCGGTTTTCTCTTTCCGCTCCGCGAGCGGGGGCTTCCGCTCGCCGATCTCCGCGTGACACTACTTGGCGCCGGGGGGGCTGCTCGTGCGGTCATCGTCGCCCTGCTCGATCAGGGTTGCCGCCACCTCACCATCGCCAACCGCACGCCCGAGCGCGCCTGGCAGCTCGTCGCCGAGTTCGGAATCGGCCGTGCCCAGTCGCTCGGAGCGGAACTGCTCACGAGTCTCGCAGAAACCGATCTCCTGGTCAACGCCACCAGTGTCGGCTGGGATGGCCGCACGAGCCCCATCCCGCTCCACTGGCTCGAGCAGTTGCCACCCCATGCGCTCGTGTACGATCTCACCTACCGTGAGACACCGCTCCTCGCCACAGCACGTCAGCTGGGACACGCTGTGCTCGATGGGCTCGAGATGCTCGTTGCCCAGGGAGCCGAGTCGTTCCGGCTCTGGTTCGAGCGCGAACCTCCGTTCGATCTCATGTTGCGCGCTGCCCAGGAGGCGCGTGTCCGCCGGTTCGGGACCAACGGGTGAGCCCCGCGAGCAGCCCCTCGTGCTATCGTCCGTCCGGGACGAGTCGCGTCGGCCTGCCCGCTGGAGTCATGATGGAAGTGGCCATCGTCTTTCTGCCGATCGCCGCACTCACCGGTTTCGCGCTCGGTGCCCTCGTGGAACTCACCGCGCTCCGCTTGCCGAGCGGTCGACCGCTGCTCGCCCATCCAGCCTGCCCGGTCTGCCAGGCTCCGCTGCCCCGCTGGAGCTGGCTGATCCCGCGCCGCTGTGCCTCCTGCCGGAGCTTCCCGCGCCTCCAACTCTTTTCGCAAACAGCCATCGCGGTATTGTTGGCCACAGCCTGGTGGCGTTTTTTCGCCGATCCTCTGCAGGCCTTTCGGGTCTCCCTCTCCATCCTTTTCCTGGGCCTCATCGCCCGCATCGACTGGGCGCATCACCTGATCTATCTCGTAACGGTCATCCCGGCTCTGCTCCTGGGCTTGCTCCTGACTCTGCTCGCCTCTCCGGCCGCCTTTCTCGCCGCGCTCGCCGGTTCGCTCGCCGGCACACTCCTCTTCGCACTCTTCTACGGTCTCGGTTGGCTCCTCTATCGTCGCCCTGCCCTCGGCAGTGGAGACGTGTTGCTCGCCGCCTCCATCGGTGCGATGACCGGTTGGCAGCATCTCCTGCACGCACTCGCCCTCGGCATGACTGCCGCTGCGCTCGCTGCCGTCTGGCTCCTCACTCGCCGGCGCGCGAGCCGATACAGCTATCTCCCCTACGGCTCCTACCTCGCTGGCGGCACCATTCTCGCCCTGCTCCTCTGGGGACCTGCCTGAATGGCGTGTCCCCACATCCGACGAGCGCAGCCGAACGCGACTCGCCCCACTCCAGCTGACCAGGAGTCAGCGAGCCCTCGCACCCCGCGGACGAGCACACCCGGCGCATCGAACGGCATCCATCGCCTACCTGAGCCCTGGGCTGGGGAAAAACGAACGCGCTGTCGGCTCCCCACGCTCAGACTTTCCGCAGCGGATCCAGCTGCACTCCAACCCGCTCCGCCCGGACCGCGCACTGCCCGAACGCATGGTCAGCGCGACCCCGACCCGCGGGAACCCGCGTTAGCGTTTGCGATGACCATCGCGCGGATGGTAGCTGAGGACGAGCGGTTCGTTTCCGTTCTCGGTTCGTGTCTCCAACCAGACGCGGCGTCCCCACAGCCGGTAGACATACTCCAGCGTCTTCTCCGCCCAGGCGAGATCGAGCTTTCGCCCGTCCCAGACGTGTCGCAGGTACAGTTCGCGGTTTCCGTGGTAATCGCCGTCCTCTACCACGATGACCGGAATCTGGTTCCCACCCAATTCGCTCGCCAGCCGATCCCGCACCGCCTCCCAGTCTTTGTCGACCACCACGAGTTCCTCACCCCGCCGCTCGTAGAGATACAAATCCAACCGTTCGACTAACTCCTCCGTCAAATAGTTCCGCACCAGTGAGACATCGTTCTCCGATTCCCGAACCATGAAGAGGTACTCGGTCCCATAGCGTCGTTCGATCTCGCGCAACATCTCGTACCCCAGCGCGTACGGATTCAGCCGTCTCGCTGTCCGCTGCAACACACCAGCATGGAGGCGAGCGAACTCCAGATACTCGTCCGGCGTCAACTCGAGTTCGCGCACGATGCGGGCGTGCCAAAATGTCGCCCACCCCTCGTTCACGACCTTCGTCTGGATCTGGGGCAGGAAATACAGCATCTCCGCCCGGACGATCGCCACCACGTCCCGTTCCCAGTCCTCCAGGATCGGCGAGTACTCGTGGATGAAAAGCAAGAGATCCCGCACCGGCTCAGCCGGGAGCCGGGTTTCGCGCTGCCGCGCCGCGCGCGCATCCGCCGCATCGTCGGTCGGCTCGCCCAATCGCCAGAGATCCTCGTACGGCGACCTCGGTCGCCGTTCCCGTTCCGATACGTGCCGAACGGGGATCTCCGTCAGGCTCGGATCGACGTGCTCTTGGATCGCCAGCACCGCGTCCAGCAACTGTTCCACCGCCTCCTTGCCGTGGGCGAACTCGTACCGCTCGATCCGCTCGGCATGCACCGTCGCGATCTCGACCATATCTCGTCGTGTCCGAACGAAGTACGCATTGTTGGCGAAGAAGTCGGCATGAGCCATCACATGTGCAGCCACGAGCGTGTTTTGCAAGAGCGTGTTGGTCTCCAAAAGGAAGGCCTGACAGGGGTGGCTGTTGATCACCAACTCGTAGATCTTGCTCAAGCCGTAGTCGTACAGCGTCTTCTGGACTTGATACGCCTTCCCGTGTGTCCAATGCGAGAAGCGTCCTGGTAGCCCGTACGCTCCGATCTCGTACATCACGGTTGCCGGTACGACCTCGAAGTGCACGGGCAGCGGGCGCAACCCCAAGCGCTCTCCGATTTCCCAGATCGCCCCGATTCGGTGTTCCAGTTCGCGAAATTCGCTCGGTGCCAGCTCACGCACGCGCCACCTCCTGCCCTACCTCGGGGCCGAAAAAGCGCCGCAGCGCCTGGTACACGTCCGCCTTCTCGGTGATCGTGACCGTCACCAGTTTGGGACTACCGATCCGCTGCAGCGTATGCATCAGCGTGCTCTGGTAGGTGTATCGCCCCTGCCGGATCTCGCCGTAGCCGAAGAGGTTCGCGCAGCGCAGGAGCTCCTCAGCCAATTCGCGGCAACGCTCGTTATCGGACGGCCAGTTGTCCCCATCCGAGAAATGGAACGGATAGATGTTCCAACTGTCCGGCGGGTACGACTCGCGGATGAGCTGCAAGGCGAGCTCGTACGCGGTGCTCGCCCGCGTCCCACCACTCTCGCCCCGCGAGAAGAATTCCTCCTCGCTGACCTCCCGAGCCTCCGCGTGGTGGGCGATGAACCGGATCTCGACCCGGTCATACTTCGTCCGCAAGAATCGCACCATCCAGTAATAGAACGCGCGCGAGACATACTTCTCGAACGTCCCCATCGAGCCGGAGACGTCCATCATGGCGATGACGACCGCATTCGACTCTCGTTTGACGTCCCGCTCCCAAGTCTTGAACCGCAGGTCTTCGTTCGCGAAGTCACCGATCCGCGCACGGCCACGCCACGCATTCCGCCGCAAGTTCTCCCGCAGAGTCCGCCGCTTGTCCAAGTTGGCGAACGGACCATGCCTCCGGATCTCGGTGAAGCGAACCGTCTCCGACTGAAGTTCCCGCAACCGTTTTTCCTCCAAGTTGGGCAATTCGAGATCTTCGAAGACGAGTTCGCTCAGCTCGTCGATCGTGAGTTCCGCTTCGTAATAATCGATTCCCGGCTGGTCACCCGCGTGCGGACCGTCTCCCGACCGCTGGCCACCCCCGACCCGTCCGACCACGTCCCCGACTTGCGTCCCACCACTGCCCTGCCCGACCTGCCGGCCGCTGTCCGGATCGAAGCGGAACCGGTATTCCTCCAGCACCCGGATCGGTATCCGGACCACCCGCTTGCCGTCCGAGGTGATGAGCGACTGCTCGCTGACGATGTCCGCGAGATTCCGCTTGATCGCTTCCTTCACCTTTTCCATGTGTCGCGCTTGGTCGATCGCACCCTTGCGGTGCAACGACCAATCGTCGCGCCGGATCGCCAGCGTGAACATGATCGCCACCTCCTGATGCTCGCCTCAGCGGCTCAAGAGCGCACCGACGTACTTCAAGAGCTCGTTCGCACAGACCGGACAGTAGCCGTGGTGCTGAACCAGCCGATCGACCACCTCGTTCATCCGGCGCAACTGGTCCGGATCCGGTGTCTTGGTCGAGGTGGTGATCTTGACGACGTCGCGCAAGTCCGCGAACAGCTTGCGCTCGATCGCTTCCCGCAAGCGGTCGTGCGACGTGTAATCGAACGGCTGGCCGCGCCGCGCCAGCGCCGACATCTTGATGAGCAGCTCCTCCCGGAACTGTCGCTTCTGACTCTCCGGAATCCCGATCTGCTCCTCGATCGAGCGCATCAGCCGTTCGTCCGGCTCCAGTTCTTCCTCGGTGATCGGGTCGATCACTTTCGTCCGGTTGACGTAGGCTTCCACGTTGTCGAGATAGTTGTTGAAGAGCGTCCGCGCCTGTTCCTCGAACGAGTAGACGAAGGCCCGCTGCACCTCGCGCTTGGCCCACTCGTCGTACTCCTTGCGCGCCTCCGCGATCAGGTTCAGCAGCCGCTCGCGTTCCTTCGGGGTGATGCTGGTATGTTGCTCGAGACCGTCACGGAGGCTCCGCAAGACGTCGATCGCGTTGATGCAGCGGGTCCCCTCCCGCACGATCGCCGCCGAGATCCGGTTGATCACATAGCGCGGCGAGACCCCATCCATCCCCTCGCGCGTCGCTTCCTCTTGCAGCTCTTTCACGTCTTGAGGCGTGTATCCCTCGACCACTTGCCCGTCGTACAGCTTGAGCTTCTTCATCAGCGTCATGCCCGCTTTCCGGCTCTCCTCCAAGCGCGAGAGCACGGCGAACGTCGCGGCCGTTTCCAGGGTTCCCGGTGCGATGTGCACGTCGCGGATCCCGCTCTGCTTCAACAGTTTCTGGTAGATCTTCACCTCGTCGGAGACGCGCAAGTTGTACGGCACTTTGACGAGGATGATCCGGTCTTGCAGTGCTTCGCTCCGCTTGTTCCCCACGAATGCGTTGTATTCGTGCTCGTTGGTGTGACTGATCACGACCTCGTCGGCATAGATCATCGGGAATCGGCCGGTCTTGATGCTCTGCTCCTGCGTCAACGTCAACAGGACATAGAGAAAACGCTCGTCGACCTTGAGCATCTCGATGAATTCCACCAGCCCCCGATTCGCGATGTTGAGTTCCCCATCGAACCGGTAAGCTCGGGGATCCGATTCCGCCCCCACCTCGCCGATCGTCGAGAGGTCGATGCTTCCGACTAACTCCGCGATGTCCTGGCTCTTGGGATCCGACGGCGTGAACGTCCCGATCCCGACACGATGCTTCTCCGAAAAGACGATGCGTACCACCGGCACGTCCTCGTGACGCCCGCTGAACGGTTGCCCCGGTCGGCTCCAGGGATGCTGCTCGTCACGCGGTGCCTCCTCCAAGTGATACCGGCACCACGGGCACAGTTCCCCCTCGATGTAGATCCCGTGCTCGCGGAAAAGTTCGTCGCGCAGCGGCTCCGGAATCAGGTGTAGCGGCTCCTCGTGCATCGGGCAGCCCTTGATCGCGTAGACCGCCCCCCGCTCCGTTCGCGTGTACTGCTCCAAGCCCCGCTTGAGCTTGGCCACGATCGTCGATTTCCCCCCACCGACCGGTCCCATGAGCAACAGAATTCGCTTGCGAACCTCCAGCCGCTGCGCCGCCGAGCGGAAGTACTCGACGATCTGCTCTAACGGTTTTTCCAACCCGAAGATCTCGTCTGCGAAGAACCGGTAGCGAACACGCCCGTCCGGCAGTTGCTCCACCCCCGCGTCCATGATCATGTTGTAGATCCGGGCATGCGCGAGTTGGGCGATCTGCGGATTCGCCAGTACGAGCTCGTAGTAGTCCGCGAACGTCCCTTCCCAGTTGAGCCGGGCTTCCTCTGCCCGGTAAGCCTCCAAGCGCTCCAAGAGGTCCATGATCGCCTTCCGCTCCTTCCCCGCGTCGATCGCTCGTCCCGTCCCGTTCTGCATCGTCTGCGCGATACCCCCTTCCGACCGGTCCGTACGGCCCAGGTCCACGCCTGCTCGCACCGCCGTCACTCGCCTCTGCTTTGGGAAAGGTGAACAGGCATTGCCCGCAGTGGAAAACCAGGCAATGGTCGAGCGCTGATCGCTCGACAAAAACGTTCGACAGCCGACCCCACGGCCCCCTGGCCGTCGTCGCAGGACACGGGATCGGCTGTCGAACGTGCGTGATCTCTGCACTATTGTAAACGTCTGGCGACCCTCCGTGGTTTCGTCGACTCTCGTCCCCTCGCGGTCAGTCTCTTTGGGCCCCCGACTCCAGTACGTGAGTACCAGCGATGATCGAGCGACCAGCCCAGCGGATCACGCGGAATGACCCGAACTGGCGCCTCCTGACGAGCGCACATCCAGGCAACCCCTTCCCTGATACGAGCTCGGTTGCCGTCGCACGTCACTGCTCTGCGCCCGGCATCGGGCACAGTCGGGATCAGCTGGACGCCCCCCGCTCCCGAGCATCCGCAGCGAACAACTCGGCACAGTCGCCGCACGCCTGCCCCCATCGCTCCGGCGCGCAGTCACGGCGCCCCCTCGAGCTGCCCGCGGCGAGCCGCGCCGAGGTCCGCATCACGCCAGCGACCCGGTAGCTGCCCTGCCACCAGCCGGCCGGCTTTCGGCTGCGACCGGTGCTTGGGAACGGGTCGCTGGAGTGCTACGATCTCAACGTCGTCGCTCGTCGCGATCGCTCGAGAGGATGGCACGAAAATGGATCTCGACTGGGAACTCCTGCGGAGACTTTGCGAGACACCTGGTATCCCCGGACACGAGGAACGGATCGCGGAGGTCGTGCGGGCCGCACTCCAACCGCTCGTCGATGAGCTCCATGTCGATGCCATGGGCAATCTCATCGGCAGACGGCGCGGCCGCAGCGATCGCCGCGTCATGCTCGCTGCCCACATGGACGAAATCGGCTTCCTCGTTCGCCACATCGACGAGCAAGGCTTTCTCCGTCTCCAACCGGTCGGCGGCTTCGATGCCCGCGTCTTGGTCGCCCAGCGCGTCCATGTGTGGCCTCGCACCGGTGATCCGCTCCTCGGCGCACTCCAGCTCGCGACGAAGCCGATTCATCTGCTCGCCAATGAAGAGCGCAAAGCGCCGACGATGGAGGACCTGTACGTCGACCTCGGATTACCTGCTGAAGAGGTGCGCGCGCACGTCGAGATCGGCGACATGGTGACCCTGGACCGTGACTTCGCACGGCTCGGACCGACGGTGCTCAGTAAGGCCCTCGACGATCGTGTCGGTCTGTTCGTCATGCTGGAATCCCTCCGCCATCTCGAAAGCCACGAAGCGGATATCGTCGCGGTCGCCACGGTCCAGGAGGAAGTCGGCCTACGCGGCGCACAGACCGCAGCCTTTGGACTCGAACCCCACGTCGGTATCGCGCTGGATATCACCATCGCCGGTGACGTTCCAGGCATCGATCCGAAGGATCGCGTCACCACCCTCGGCGCTGGTGTCGCCCTCAAGATCTTCGATACGTCACATCTCCCCAGCCGGCCGCTTCTCCAGCACCTGCGCGAGATCGCCGAGCGAGAGGGTATTCGCTATCAGCTCGAAGTCCTCCCGCGCGGGGGCACCGATGCTGGCGCTCTCCAGCGCGCCCGCGCCGGTATTCCAGTCGTCACGCTCTCCATCCCCACCCGTCACGTGCACACGGTCAACGAAATGGCGCACATCGAGGACATCGTTGCCGCCGTTCAGCTGCTCACGCGCTACCTTGCCGAAGCGCACGAGCGCTCCTATCACCCCTACGCATGGTGAGACCCTGCCGCAGCGCTCGGGACCGTCCGATGCGACGATTGCTGGCGATCGTCTTCGTCTTGAGTCTTCTGCCGAGTAACGGGCTCGCCACGCTCGCCAGTGCGGGTGAGCCCGCGTTCCGCATCGCATCCTTCGTCATCGAGCCGACTGCACCTCGTGCCGGCGATACCGTCACTGTGCACCTCACCGTCGTCGATGCTCGAGACCGACCGGTAACCGGCCTGGACGGGCATGCCCAGGTCCGACCAGCGATGAACGCGGTCGACGAGGACACCGTCGCCCAAGTGGCTGGCCTTGCGGAAACTGCGCCCGGCGAATACGTGGTGACTGTCCCGCTCAATGGACCCGGGGAATGGCAGATCGTGATCACCCTGACCGACGCGGTGCAGACACTCGAGCAGGCGACCACGATCGTGGTCGCACCGCGACTCGATCCTCCACCCCCCAGCCAGGCCCCGCTGGTGTTCCGAGGCAGTTCCTGGGTCACCGCCCTGCGCGTCGATCCCGCCACTGGCAGTATCGTACGTCTCCTCGGCGATTCCGCCGTGACTACTGCCGAGACCACGCTGCTGGTTCGCCGGGCCACGTCACCCCTCGGTCCGATCAGCCGTCTGTTCGGTGGCCAGTGGCAGCTGGAGCTCACCTTCACCGATACCCGAACCGGGCGCGATCTGCGTGTCCCGCTCGGACCGATCCGCGCTTCTCTGCAATCCGGCTCGTCTTCCACTCCAGCGATCGTCGTCGCGACCACTGGACTCCCCACGCAGCCAGCCGTGATCGTGTACCAGGCCTGGCGTCTCGGTGAGGGTTGGCAAGCGGAACTCGTGCTCGTCGATACCCGCTCTGGCGATATCGTCGCCACGACGATCCTGCCAGGAGCACTGCGCGGAACACAGCTCATCCCGCGCGTGACAGCCACGCCAGAGGGAACCATCGTCGTCCTCGAGCGTGCTCTCTCCCTTCAGGCGACCGGCGAGGCCCGTGTCACCATCTTGGCGACCACCGCTCTGGCCATCCAGGCCACCCGGCGCTGGTCTTTCTCGACGACCGGCCTACCCGATGCGGACTGCTTGGCCAACCCCGCACTCGATGGCGGAGTCCTCGGCCGAGTCAGTCCGCGTTGGTTCGCCTGGTGCCGAGATCTCTCTGGAACCTGGCTGGGACTCTGGGACCTTCCTTCAGGGATGCTGCTGACTCGCCTTCCACTCGATCCGACGGCGACCGTGCTGCTTCCCTCTCCCGACGGGAGCGAACTCTTCCTCGTCGAGACCAAACAGCGACGCCTCTTGGCTCTCGACGCGGAGGCCGGTCGCGTCCGGGAGTCCACACGCTCCCCACGCGACACGTCCGCGCGCTCCCTGCGAGACGCACTTGCCCGATTCCTGGTACCACCCGCCCGTGCCGCGTCTTCCCCCGAACTGCGTGCCGCGCTCTCACCCGACGGCCGCCTACTCTACGCCGTGTTCCCGACGACCACCGATGCCGGGGACGGTCTCTGGGTTTTCGCAACCGCGACGCTCCAGCCGGTCGACCGGCTGCTGCTCGGCTGGCTCGTGCATGGGGTGGTCGTCGCACCGGATGGCACGCTCATCGCTGTGACCGATGGTCCGACTGGCGACCGCCTCGTCGTTCTCGACAACGACCAGCCGCGACTCATCGTGACCGTACCTGAGCGCATCACGGAGCAGTTGAAGTGACTCGAAAGGAGCGTCTGATGGCGAACCCGAGCAAGCGCGAGCGCATCGAAGCTGCCCTCCAAGGCGAACTCGTCGATCGCCCACCAGTGTGTTTCTGGCACCACTTCCGTCCCGAGGGCTCGGGCTATCGTCTCGCCGAGCTCACCTATGAATTTTTCATCCGCCGCTTCGATCTCGACATCGCGAAACTGATGCCGGATCTGCGCTATCCTTTCCCGCGCCGGACCATTACCACGCCGGACGATTGGTACCTCGTCGACTCGATCGACTTCCGCACGAGTCGCTACGCTCGCGAATGGGTCCGGGCTGTTCGTCGCCTCCGCGAACTGGCCGGCCCCGAGGTTCCCATCGTCGTCACGGTCTTCAGCCCGCTGACCCAAGTCCTTTATTTCGTGGCCGACCATCAGTTGTTCCTGCAATACGCCGTCGAGCGGCCAGCCCTCTTGCACCAGGTTCTGGCCATCGTCGCCGAGAACGTGCGGCAGCAGATCGAGCTCGTGCTGGCAGCCGGAGCTGATGGCATCTTCTTCGCGCTGCAAGGCTGCTCAGCTACGGTCATGCCCGTCGAGCACTATCGCGAATTCGGTCGACCCTACGATCTCCTCGCCCTCCGCGGTGCCGCTGACGGCTGGCTGAATATCCTTCACATCCACGGCGAACGCGATCTCTACTTCGACGAGGTTCTCGACTATCCGGTTCGAGTCCTCAGCTGGAGCGATCGCCGTGCCGGCCCATCGCTCGCCCAAGCGAGTCAGCGCACCACCAAGTGCCTCATGGGTGGCTGGGACGAGTTCGGGCCACTCGCGCGCGGGCCGGAGGAAGCCATCCGCGAAGAAGCACTCGACGCGCTCCGCCAGACCAACGGTCGGCGGCTCATTCTCGCCAATGGCTGCTCGGTTCCCGACGAGACCGACGAGCGCTGGCTCGCTACTGCTCGTCGCGTCGTCGACGAACTCACCTCCTGAGCCCCTTCCCTCTCGCTCACCAGCGGAGCGAGAGTCCGGACACGCCCCCGCTCAACACACGAGCGAGCGGCGCACCACTCTGCGTCGACAGCATCCTGAGCGCTGCTGGGATCAGGTCAGCCACACCAGACGGTGGGGGTTCGCGGTGTCTCGCTGGTCTTCATGCAGCACGTCCTCCCGCTGCGAGGCGAACGCCTCGCGGGCAGCAGAAGGGAACGCACCGTCCTAGGCTCCCGGCAAGACCGTGAGCGACACGCGCTGAGCCAGTGTCCCGTTCAAGAGCACACTCACCGCGTACTCGACCGGTTCGCCGCTTTCCGCCGGGAGATCGAACGGGAGCGAGACCCAGTTCGCTGGCAAGGTCAGCCCACTCACTGTTTGTCGGTTCCATTCCTGGCCCGCCCGCTCCCACACGAACTCGAGGACATCGCTGGGCTGCAGGTCGCGCACCAAGACGGCGACGTAGAGCCGAGCCGGGCTCCGCACCTGCGTGACGCGCGCTCCCACCGGCACTCCGGTACCCGGCTCCACCGCCCGGACGATCCGCAAGTCCTCCACCACCGCGTTGCCCGCCACTGGAGCCTCCGGAGTCGGTGTCGCCCCCACGACCACGAAGCTCCCCTCGGCGATCGGCTGCTGACCGGCGAAAACCTGAACGCTATAGAGCCCAGGTGGCAAGGGTTCCGACCGTTGCAGCGTGAAGCTCCGCACGAAGGCCATGCGCAGCTCGTCAGGCCCCAGTTCGGTCAGGACGCTGCCGTTGACTGACCATCGGCTCCAGAGCTCTTCGCGAAGGTCCGGCGGGACATCGGTCAGGATCGCCACGACACGCGTCGTGCCGAGCGGAAATTCGCTCATCGCTTGGATCGCCCCACTCTCCGGGAACTCCGCCGCGAAAACCAAGCCTGTCTCCTCGCTCCCCTGTTCGCGTCGGCTCCCCACGGTGAAGACGACCGAATCGACGAAGCGATCGTCCAAGAACAAGCGAACGCTGTACTCACCGCTCGGCAGTGGTGTCGCCGACTGGAAACCGAGCGCGATCCAGCGAGCTCCCTCGATCGGTTCGCGGATCTCCCGCTCCGAACGCCCGATCTCGGCTGTGCCGCGCAGCCATACCGCGGTCAGTCGCGTCCCGGCCGGCATCTCGCTTGCCCGTACGACGAGGTAGAGCTGTTTGGCGTTCAGCGGGAATGCGCTGCGTTGCTCTCGCGGCGCCTCGTCGTTGCCGACTTCCGTGGTCAGTACCAATTGCCCGATGATCGGATCGAGCGGTCGAGCCTCCGTATTGGTATCCGGTGTCAGGACACTCGCTGCAGCCGGTGTGGGCGTCGGCGCAGACCGCTGACTTTGCACCACCGGCGCAGTACATCCACCGAGAAGGACCACCGTCAAGACCAGAACCGGAAGCGCCTTGCTCATCGATGATCCGCTCCCCGACCGCCCGGCCGTCGGTAGCGGCCGAAGGCCGCCTGATATTCTTCTGCCGCTTCCTGCGCCGTCAGGTGCACGTAGATCCGCGTCGTCACCGGCGAAGCATGCCCGAGAATCGTCTGGACGGTCGATTCTCTCACCCGTCTCCGCACGAGCTCGGTTGCCAGCCCGTGTCGGAAGGAATGCGGAGTCACCGCGAACTCCACGCCGGCCTCCTCGCTGAGCCGGCTCACCAGTGCCTGGACCGTCCGCGGGGCGATCGCCTTCCCCGGTTGACCTGGACGATCTCGCCCACTGAACGCAGGAAACGCATGCACTCCCCGCCCACTGTCACCACGCGCTCGCCAGTACGCTGCCAGCGCCTCGGCGGTCTCGCTGTCGAAGTGTACAGTACGGCTTTTGCCCCCCTTGGCCCGGTAGATCCGCGCCGTGCCGGTCTCCAGGTCGATGTCTTGCCGCCGCAACGCACAGAGCTCCGAGACCCGCACCCCCGTGCGGAAAAGGAAGAGGATCAATGCCCTCAGCTTCAGTCGGCGGAGCTCCTTGATCGGATCGCTCTCCGGTGCCAGCCGGCGGACATGGTCGACGATCCGTTCCAGATCGCTCGTGCGGACATCGGGCGGTGGGGGAGTGAACCGCGGAAGGACAGTCGCGGCCCGCACGCGCAGTTTCTCCGTCGACAGTCCGGTGTGCAGGTCAAAAGAAATCAGATAACCGTAGAACTTGCGCACTGCCGCGAAGGTCGTCTGGGCCGTCCGCATCCGCGAGACTTGCTCGGGCGTCTTGATATCGTCGGGCACGAGATCGCGCAAGAACGCGATCGCATGCTCCTCGCGGAGCTCGGTCACCGCTACCCCGGGCGAAAGCCCCTGCACCTCCTCGAGGTGACGGAGAAACTTCCGCAACGCCAAAGCGTAGGTCGTACGACTGCGCGGCGAAAGCCGCAGATCATCGAGAAAGCGAGCGACCGCCTCTTCGATCGTGAGCCCCATGCGCTCGCGCCTCCACGTCGCACCGAGAGTATAGCGTACGAACGCGCTATCGTCTGCGGTCCTCTGGCGATGCCGGGTAGACGCGTCGCTCGACTCGGTGGTAAGACTAGCCACGAGCCAGCAGGCCATTGCGCCTGTGGGAGTGTTGGCTCAGTACCCGGGGAGCAGTGCGATGCGACCGATTCGGCTCCTACCCGTATGGGATGAAGTTCAGCCACGGGTTCGTGCGGCAACGTTCGAGTTCGGCCTCATGGCCAGCCTCTTTTCGCTGTACTTCGTCACGCGGGGAATCGCCGCTGGACGCGCGTACGAGGCGTTCCAAAACGCCTTCTTGGTGATGCGCGTCGAAAACGCACTCGGTCTCGCCATCGAGCATCAGCTCCAACGGGTCGTGCTCGCCTCTCCTGTATTCGTCACGTTCCTCAACGGGATCTATGCTTTTACGCACCTGTGGACGGTTCTCCTGTTCGGCGCATGGGCGTTCTTTTGTGTTCCTGACCGCTACCGCGAAGTACGCGCGACCTTCCTCGCCATCCTCGGCGCTGGTCTCTTGTCGTACACTCTATTCCCGCTGGCCCCGCCCCGCTTCTTTCCCTGGCGCGGCTTCGTCGACACCCTCGCCCTGATGCGCGGCGTCAACTACGATCACCCGGGAATCGCGACCCTCTACAATCCTTTCGCCGCCATGCCGAGTCTCCACGTCGCTTTCGCTGTTTTCGTGTGCCTCGGACTCTTCCGCTTATCGCACAGTCGCTTGCTGCACGGTGTGGGCATGCTCCATGCTCTCCTGATGACTCTCGCCGTCATCGGCACCGCGAATCACTATGTCCTCGATTGCCTGGCGGGAACCGCCCTCGCGGCCGCAGCCTGGGCGGTGGTCCCGCGGCTCATCGGCCAACCCGCCCGCGAAGCGATACCCCTGCCAGCTGTCACCCTCGCTCGCTCCCGATTCGGGCAAGGCCGATCGTGAGCATCGTTCTGCTCTCACGGCTCTTGCCAGCGACTCCGAGCAGCCCTCAGCTACCGGAGCCCTCCCTCGGCAGAGTTCACGACGCTTTTCGATGCCGCTGTCAGCCAGGCCCACTTTTGACTCGACCAGCCCGGATCCTGAGGAGAGCCGTTGCCCCGCCGGCTACTCGCTTCGTTGCATTGCACGCGTCGCTGGTCATCGAGCAGAACGCGAACCGAGTGCTCGATGATACTGCTCAGAGTTCGCCAGGACCACTCGCGCGGTATGAACCGGACTCGTCCGTCTCGAAACGCGAGCGGATAGCCCCGCCGAGCGACACAACAGAAGACGACCACGTTCTCCTCGCGAGCGACCCGGCTCAGGAAAGCGATCGCATCCCCGCTCCGGAGAACAGGATCCACGATGATCGCATGCGGGCGCCACGATCCCAGCAAACGTTGAGCCTCACCGAGATCGTCCACTCCTCGCACCAACGCCCATGACTCCAGGGCACGAGCCATCCCCTCCCGGAACCAGCTCTCGTCGTCGACCACCAAGATGCGCCAGCCTGCCTCCACCGATCGCCCCCGGTCGACTTCCCACCGTCACTATCGTGACCGTTCGGCACGGCTGGCACCGCCTTACAGGCCCGATCGTCCCGGTTTCGTCCCTCCCTCTCGGTCAGGCCAGAAAGCACGCCAGAACCGGCCCCAGTCCTAGGCAGGGAGTCCTGACCCGAGTACCGACGAGTTTCCGGTGCTCGGCGCCACGGCTGGAGTCGCCGATGTCCATTACTCCCGACCAGCCAATCGATCGTAGAGTCTCCACAGCCCACCCGATGACGAGTGCCCTGGAGGATGCATCGAGTCGTCTGATGGCAGGCACGGCAGGCTCGCTACCACAGAAATGTCCCGCGGAAACACGATCGGCAAAGGCAGCAGTCTGGAGTCCCTTCCTCGTGCCACCCGGCTCGACATTTCCGCCTCTGCCCTGACAGCCGAAGCGAGAGCCGGCAGCCGTAGCAGGCGCGTCGCTCGGCAGTTTGTGGCCTTCCGGAACCTCCACCCGTCACCCGCTGTCCCGCTCTCTGAGGCTCCAACGCCATAGTCTCGGAGCAGGAGAACGCCACACTGGTGCCCCACGTGACGGGCCATCGGCGATGACTGGCCCGCCAAGCGCGTCGTCCAGTCACCTTCCAAGTATTCGAGCTCGCGCTCCGACCGTCATCATCGCAGGAGTCGCCCACTCTTGCTGAGCGAGCCGATGCCAGCCAGAGCTCTCACAGTTCCCGCACTGTCAGGCCTCTCGGCGGCAGCAGGTCGCGAGCGAGCTTCCGCTCGAGGTCAGCCAGCTTCTGCCGGGTTCGACTATGCCGAGAACGTCGACGCCGAAGCGAGGACCCTCGAGAAGCGGACCCGGGCATCGCGCGGACGGTCCGCCCGTTATCGCCGCGAATCCGTGGCACTCTGTGTCCCCCTCCCAGCCTGGTCGAGTGTCCCGAGCTGGCGGGCAGTCAGCTGGGTGGTGACATGCACGCTCGGAAGGGGATAGAGACGCGTTGTGACGGCTTGCCTGGTCTCGCTGATCGATCGTCGACTTCCCGGACAACACAAAGCCGATGACACCCTCGGCCGCACGACCCCTCGCACTCGAGCACACCGGAAGGTAATCGTGCAGTGCTGGTGCACGAGTTGGGCGCTGTTTATCGAAGAACGACAAAGAGTTCCGGCGAGGTAGCCCGCCCAATGCCGAGAAGCCCGGGCACTCGCGTCACGCTGCCGAAGCAGCGATCGTGTAGCCCGCTGCCTCGATCCCGTTCCGGATCGCTTCCTCCGGCACCTGCGCGTCGCTCACGACGCGCACGATTTTCTGCGCGAGGTCCACCTCGATGTCCTGGACCCCCGGGATCTTTCGAAGTTCCTCAGTGATCGCCCGCACGCAGTGCTGGCAACTCACGTCCGGAACCCGATACGTCCGCTTCACCATCGCATTCCTCCCACCGTCATGATCCATCCTCAGCATGCGGCTCGATACCCCGCAGGGGTATCCAATATCACTATACCGCGCGGGCCTGACACGACCAAGTCCGCTGCGGGTTTCGCACGCCGATTCTCGTGCCTGTCCCAGAAGCCCGCGACAGATCAGCCCCGGAGCGAGTCACGTCGTGCTCGCGAGGCACTCTTCTCCAACCATTGCTGCCCTTCTGAGTCCGGCTGGAGTCCACGAGGGCACCCCAGACGTCCGGTCGTCGGAGCAGAAGCCGTTGCAACACCGCACGCCCGGCCGTGTCGGATTTCCGAGCGCGAGGAACTGTGCGCGGCTTGCGTCCGCATCCGGAAGGCCGGCTGCCCCTGCTCCGGAACATGGTGCGAGCCTCATCCATCGATCGAGATCCGGGGAGGCTAGCCCGTCTCCATCCGGATCGAGCCCGAGCTGAACTCATCATCGCCGAGCGCGCAGCGCAGAGCGTAGTCTCGTCCCGCCTGAGCAGGGTCAGCCCTCCTACCGCAACGCCGAATCGCCGGGCAGCAGGCGCACTGCCGACCCAGCCGAGCGATCCCTGTTCCTTTTCCCCGCCGAGGCCGAGCCGTTCGGGCACTACCCAGGACCTCAGTCTCGAACTCCAGGCACTGCTGCGAGCACAGGCGAATCCTCGGATCGATCGCACCGTACACGACTGACCAGTGCAGCGGTGTCTTGCGGAGCTACCAGCACGAGCCGGGAAACCCCTCTCGGAGAGCTCTTACCACACGCGGGATCTCGACGTGTCCGAGCGGCGACCGTTTCGCTTCGTCGCCCCACCCGCTGAAACATGCCGGGCAGCGTACCCGCGTGCCTCATCCGACGGTTGCTTGGCGTATCCTTGCCCGGGAGGGAAGCGTGTTCACGCTGGCGCGCACAGTCGGAATCAAGTTCCTCGTCGCCAATCGAGTCCCGCTCGCCGTTCTCGATCTCGCCCTGCGTTTGGCCAGCGCTGCTGTCCTTTCTCCAGCTGGCCGTTACCGCTTTCTCCTCGCCGGAATCCACCCCCGCTCGCTCGCATCGACCTTGCGTCGCGTTCGTCGGCTGCACGACTGGCCTCGCGCTTGGGTGCGTGCCGCCTACGACTATCTGCTTGCCGCGCACGAACGTGCGGCCGCCGGCGAAGTGCGACTCGCCGCCGAGTACCAGCGCGTCGCCGCACTCTGCTACCACTTCGCACAGGTCCTGGTGCTCGGCGATCGTCGACAGCGGCAGCAGCTCTACACCAGTGCGGTGCGCGTGTTCCGCGCAGCAGTGCCACATCTCGAGCGTCCCATCCTCCCGATCGAAGTTCCTTGGCACGGTATCGCGCTTCCCGGCTATCTCTCTCTACCCAGCGATCGCCCCGCACCCGTCGTCGTCTTCCTCAACGGGGCGAGCACCGTCAAGGAGGAAATGATCGGGTGGGCTCGACCGTTTCTCGAGCGCGGGCTCGCCGTCCTCGCGCTCGATACCCCAGGAAGCGGGGAGATCGCCGACAGCGTGCCTGCTGCGCCCGGGCAGGAAGATGTCGGCTGGGCTATCGTCGAGGCGGCCCGCACCTTGCCGGGTGTCGATCCGCGCCGCATCGCACTCTTGGGCGTCAGCCTGCGCGGTGCTTACGCCGTGCAGCTCGCCCACGCTGTCCCCGAGTTCGCAGCAGCGGTCGCGGTCACTGCTCCATTCGATCCTCAGCCGTACGTCGGCGCGCTCGGCGAACTCGTCCGTCACGACGTAGCCTTGGCTGCTGGAGTGACGCCCGAGGATCTTCCGCGTCTCGCACCGACGCTCTCCTTGGAGCCGATCGCTCCCTCGCTGCGCACCCCTCTTTTAGTGGTGGGTGCTGGCAACGATCTCGTCGTGCCTCCCTCGGAGTCGCTACGCCTCTATCGGGCTGCTGGTGGCCCCAAGCACCTGCTCTTTTTCGAGCGGGCGAATCACGTCGCCTTTACCCACCTGGAGCAATGGACTGCGCTCGCCGCAGCCTGGCTCGCCGTTATGCTTGGGGCGTGAGCTCAGGTCGCTGTTCCGCACTGTCCCCGGTTTCCCCCTCGCCGACCAGCGCTGGCTCCTTCGGTACCGCTCCATTCTCGCTGTCCACCACCGCCAGCACGGCCCTTTCCTCCGCTTGCCGTGCCTCCAGTGGTTCCTCGGGATCGGGAAGCGGCGGAGGAACCACCAGCTGATACTGACTCAGCATCGATCGCAGCTGCTGCTCGTTCAGTTCGTCCCGCTGCAGGAGCTCTTCGGCAATCGCGGTGACCGCTCCGCGGTTCGCCTCCAGTAACCGCTTGACGTTCTGGAACTGCCGCTGCAACAAGCGCTCGATCCGCTGCTTGCGATATGGATCCGGAACCAGTTGGTTGTAGGTCAGCCCGCTGTAGAGCGATCCGTCCATCCCCCAGGCCGAGACCATGAGGTTGGCCAGGTGAGTCGCCTGCGCCAGGTCACTCGTCGCTCCGGTCATCTGCGTCCCGAGGAAAAGCTCCTCTGCTGCCCGAGCCGCCAGCGCCACCTGGATATCGGCCAACAGCTCTTCTCGGGTCTTGGTGAAGCGTTCCTCCGTAGGCTTCGTCGCCGAGAAACCCAGAGCCTCACCGCGCCGGATGATCGAGACCTTGACCACTCGCTCCTTCGGCTGCAGCAGGAATTGCGCGAGCGCATGTCCCGCCTCGTGGTACGCGATGCGACGCCGCTCCTCGAGCGACATCGTCCGGATCGGCTGCCGCAACCCCAGCTCGTGCGTCTCCCGCGCTGCCGTGAAGTCCTCGTACGTGATGTAGTTGCGCCCCTCGAAGTGAGCATGGATCACTGCTTCGTTGATCACGTAGCGAATCGCGGCCGGTGTATAGCCGATCGTGTCGTGCACCATGTAATCGATCGGGATATTCGGATCGTGCTTGACCTTGCTGAGATAATATTCGATGATCTCGCGCCGACCTTCGGCACTGGGCAGATCGACGACGATCTTTCGATCGAAGCGCCCCGGTCGCAACAACGCAGGGTCGAGTGCATCGGGCAAATTGGTCGCCGCGATCGTCAGCACCGGCGGAAGTTCGGCCTTCCCTCGTCGCAAACCCAGCAAGCGGAGGAGGCGCCCGATCAGCGTGACTTCCTGCGGCGGTGGATCGAGCTGCAGGAGCAGCTCGTTCAGCATCGCGTTGCCGCCCCACCCGAAGAGCGGCCCCAAGAAGCCTTGTCCAGCATAGCGCCCACCGCGCGCTTGGCCGATCGCGTCGATTTCGTCGATGAAGAGAATGCAGGCACCGTACTTCTTGGCCAGCTTGCGCGCCTTGCGATAGAGCATCATGATCCGCAGATTGCTCACGCCGAAGAACATGTTCTGGAATGAGGGAGCACTCGCGTAGCCGAACGGCACGTTCGCTTCCGTCGAGATGCACTGAGCGAGATACGACTTTCCCGTACCGGGAGGACCCACCAGCAAGAGCCCGCGGATCGCCTCGCCCCCCATCTCTTTGAACTCTTTGATCCCCTTGAGCAAGGTCACGATCCGGCGCGCACTCTCCAGCACCTCGGGATTTCCCTTGTAGTCGGCAAAGCTCACGCCGGTCTCGCCCGGCTTGATCCAATAAGTCCGGCCTCGTCCGAGGAACCAGAAGATCGCGGCGAACTGAACGATCACGAAGACGATCGCGAAGGCGATCTGCAGCAGTGCGAAGAGAACCGTCAGGACGACCGGTCCCCAGGTTGCCCGCGCTGGCCAAGCCCAGGTATAGAAGGCATAACCGAGAGCAGCCAGCGTGAGCATGCCGCGAAAGTGGGAGCGGACGAGCTCAGCGATCCCAACGATCACGTCATCGATCTGCTGTTCGAGCTCGTCCCAGTACCGACGTCGCTCACGCGGCTTGGGAATGGTCTGCGTTTGTCCTGTCATGAGCTACCACCCTCACTGGAGTTGCGGCGTGTCGACAGTGAAGATGAGACCATCGGCGCTGACCCAAAAGATCTGGTAGACCATACCGCGCCGGTCGTTCGCATTCCGCACTTCGGTCACGTAAAAATAGTAAGCTTGCCCATCGGGTAACTTGTAGCCTCCCACGTACGTGCTCTCACCGAAGCGGAATCCCTGCTGTTGCAGGAGTTGCACCGATTGCCGAAAAGTCGCCAGACTCTCGCCGCTGGCCAAGCGGCGCGCTTTCGATTCCGGACTCAGGGTCTGCCACATCCGCTCGGCGTCGAAGTTGCGCTGTGCCTCGAGATAGGCTCGCACACTGGCCGGTGGCGCGATGAGCGGCGCGGCTTGCACCGGCGGTTCTCCCGACTGACTTCTCGACTCGGGTACCAGCGCGCGATAGGCATAGTACCCTCCTAACGCGATGAGCAGGGTAACGAGAAGATGACGCCAAGCGAGCCGGATCACCCGGATCGTCACCCAGAGCGACTTGCGGAGAATAACCCGCACCAATTGTGCCAGCGCGAGCAGTGGCCAGAAGAGGACACGGAACCGGCGTCCACGCGCGGGGCCAGGAAGCTGTGGAACGGTCGGAACCGGAGCCGTCGCTGCCATCGCTGGAATCGTTTCCTCGTCACTCGAGCAGAACAGCGCCTGTCGAGAGTGTAGCACCAGCGGCTGAACGCGGACAGCACGAAAGAAGAGTCACATACAGGAACCCGACTCAGGGGAAACGAGCCAGATGCACATCGCGAACTTCCCCACTCACTGAGAGGCACGCGGGGATCGCCGTGCGTCAGCGAGCACCGAGCGAGGTACGACCGAGTTCGCTCACCGGTGTACCCACCCCGACGATGCGATGGGCAGGCCTCTCTTCCGACCAGCCGCATCGCATACCGGATCGAGCGCGGGCTTCCGCGCCTCCGGAAAGCGGGAAACAGCACTTGCCATCCGCCTCAGTGGGCTGCCAGTCGCTCGACCAAGCTGCGCCCAGTCGGTGCCTTGCCGGTCGCCTCCGCGATCCGGTCCAGTCGCTCATAGCCGACCTGCACGAAGCGTACGCCGAGCCAGCGCAGCGGTTCCGGTTCCCACTCCTTCAGGCGGTGGCTGGTCATCGGCAACCGCGTCAGCTCGCTCTCCTGCCCGGTGATGAGGTCGGCCAGGATGCGGCCAGCCAAGTTCGCAGTCGCCACCCCTTGTCCGGTGTAGCCACAAGCCAGTGCGATACCGCTGCGCGGATCGTAGCGCATGGTCGGCATCCAATCGCGCGGCACCCCGAGCGGTCCACCCCACGCATGGGTGAAGCGAACACCGTGGAGGCGGAGCGCTGGGAACCACTCGTAGCACATCTGTCGCAACATCTCGTGGGTCGGACCATGCCGATCGTAGGCATCGGCGATGCGCGAGCCGAAACGATAGGGTGCGCCGCGCCCACCGAACAGGATGCGGCCGTCCGCTGTCCGCTGCAGGTAATCGACGGTGAGCCGCTGCGATGACAGCAGTTCGCGGTTCTCCCAGCCGATTTCCTGCCACACCTCGTCCGGAACGGGCTCGGTGAGCACGATCAGCGAGTAGATCGGAATCAGCGCGCGATGCAAGGGAGCAAGCTGCGAGAGATACGCTTCGCCAGCCAAGACGAGCACGCGCGCCCTGACTTCCCCTCGCGGTGTGCGGAAGTAGGGAGAACTCCCTCCTCGGAAATCGACGACCGGCGTCTCCTCGAAGATCACGGCACCACGCCGCTCCACCGCGCGGGCCAAGCCACGCACCAGTCGACCCGGGTGGATGACCGCTCCATGCGCCGAGTACAACCCAGCCATCACATCGGTTGCCCGGACACGCTGACGAACCGCCTCAGCTGACAGCCACTCAGCATAATCGGTGATACCGAGACGCTCCAGCGTGCGTGCCGTTTCCTCCAGCGCTGGCACTTGATGCGCCCCGCGTGCCAGCCGGAGGACGCCACCCCGGTGCCAATGCGCGTCGATTCCTTCGGCCTCGAGGACACGCTCGACTTCGTCGACCGTCGCACGCATGGCGTAGTGAATCGCACGCGCCGTCTCCGCACCATAGCGCCCAGCCAACTCGCCGAGGGAAACAGGAAAGCCCGGATAAAGCCATCCCCCGTTACGTCCTGAGGCGCCGAAGCCGGCGATCCGCTGCTCCAGGATAGCGACGTTCAAGCTCGGCTCACGCTGGAGCAGGTAATACGCCGTCCACAAGCCTGTAAAGCCAGCACCGAGAATGGCGACATCGGCTTCGTAGGTCCCCTCGAGAGCGGGCCGCGGCGACAAGTCGTCACCGCAGGTTTCCAACCAGAAGCTGTACTGACTATAGACGCGTCCCGCTTCGAGTGTCGCAGCCATCGTTCGTCCTCCCCTACCGTGAGCAGTATGACCCAGCACGAAGCGTGGTACAAACTCGAGACTGCCATCAGCTGCACTACCAGCCGGTCACGCACGGAAACCTCGAGACGAGTCTCAGCCTGCCCCGTGAGGAGTGGTCCACTCGGCCACCATCAGCACCCCGCCGTATCCAGCTGGTGCAACCTCCGGCGCCACCGCTTTCCAGTAACTCATTCCGGCATGACGGATGCAACGACGCTGGGTGCACGAGATCCAGGAGCTGGAGACCTTGGCGCGCCACTCCCGCGCACGCCATCCGAACCGCTTCCCCACACTCCCTGTCGCGAGCAGTGCCGGCTCCACTGGTGTCCGGCCGCGCGAGGCTGTCTCCCCATCGCACCGCCGCCGTCATCCGATCGCTTCCCTCATTACTGCTTGCACCGCTTACGTACGCTCCACATCCTATCGAGTCCAGCAGTCCGCCGACAGGAGCCGACCTCGCGCCATGCCGCCCTGCCCCTAGGCTACTCGCTGCGCTGATGCGACAGCACGGATACTGCTCTGAGCCAAGTCACGGCAGAAACGCCCTACTCGCCAGTAGCGGGAAAGACTGCGGTACCACACTCGAGCTGAGCCCGCGGCCCGAGCACAGACCCCCACGAGCCTCCCGTGCCGAAAACGGCTCTCGTCACTCCGTCCTCTCCGCGGGTCGCTCGATTGTCGTTGGCGGTTCGACTGCTTCCCTGCCACGAGCCCCAGGCAGACGACCGCTCACGTGGGAACGCTTGCCACCCGACTCGGCTCTCCCGCCCCCGTTTCGTCCTGCCCAACTAGGCCAGGAGCACTACGTCCTCGAGCCCCCGGTTACCCCTCCACAGTGCGGACGCCTGGATGGCAGCAGCACTGGAACCCGGACGCCTGTGAGGCAACAGGTCAAGAAGCAGAGGTCAGGCGAGCAGGCCCTCCACGTCCGCGGATCGCACCATCTGGTCCAACATTCACCGAACTGGTCTCCGGTGCCTGCAAGGACAATGCCGCAGCAGGTGCGCAGCGAGCAAAGACGCGCCCCTCGCCCAACCGGGTGAGTTTCCAGGGTATTGAGAAGACCTCGTTCGCCTGCTCCTGCAGAAACAGCGTCGCAGCGCGAGGCTGACACCCGCGCACGAGGGCAGCGGGCGCGACCGCATCCGCGAGCTCGTCGGCGACGAACTGATCGGCGAATCGCACCGCGGTGCCGATGAGCGACCTCCGCTGAGAGGCAGGTCCATTTCTTCGGACAGGTTCGTTCTCCACCCCGGCCAGGACGCACCGCGTTTCTCGTTCTCCTCACCGAGACTCGTGCGGTGATTCCGCTCCCCAGTAGGCAGGTGGCAATCGCTTCTAGTTGTCCCGTACACTCGCCATGCGCGTCGGCAGAGCGCAGGAGGCTGACGATGACGACTGACGAGTCCGGAACGATCGATCGAGCGTTTCTCCAAGCAGTACGCAAAGCGGCGGGCTTCCGCGCCTCGCCACGCCAGATCATGCCCGTCGTTCGCGCGCTCGCTGCCCGGCAGCGGCCAGTCACACCGGAAGTGGTGGCACGCCTGCTCGACGAAATCGAACAGGGCGAACGATCAGCCCGCCAGCGACGCAACGCTGAACTCTGGCGAGAACTGGGGACCTATCTGGCACTGGAAGGGAAACCAGCCCACCCTGAAGCACAGCGCGCTCTGCTCGGCCGAATCCGCCGCATCCTCGGCGAGCGTCATTCCGACCGAGTTCTCTTGGAGATCGCAGTCGCACTCGGAGCTACTGGGCACCCGGTCGAGGCCCGCACGGTTGCGGACGCGGTACGGTGGTTGGAGAGCAAGCTCGGACCCACGCTCACCGCCGAGACGATCGAGCCGTACCTCGCGCAGGCCGTCGCCGCAGTCTCCACGGCGCCTTCGACCGCCGGGCAATCGCATCGACGATCTCCCCGCCGCCGAGCCTCCTGATACCCCACCGCAGATTGCCGTGCTGAAGCACTAGCGGGCAGCCGCGAGCTCCCCAGCCAGCGCCTCGCGCACGACAGCGGCCATCCGGGCGATCCCCTCGTCGATCTGCTCGAGCGTCACTGCACTGAACGAGAGTCGCAGGTGCTGATCCCCGCTCCCGTCACCATAGAAGGCCGGCCCGGGAATGAAATCGACCCGTCGCTCGCGACAGGCCGAAAGGAGCGCGGTCGCGCTCAAGCCTTCCGGTAGAGTGAGCCAGATGAAGAAACCGCCGTTCGGCCGCGTCCAGCGTACCCCTTCCGGCATCTCCCGCTCCAGGGCTGCCAGCATGCGCTCGCACTTTTGTTTGTACAGCCGACGCAACTCGGCAACGTGCGCGTGGTAGCGTCCGGTGCGGAGGTACCAGTCAGCCAGCGCGGCCGTGAAGCTGTTCCGGAGTGCATCGATCCGCGCTCGGGCGAGTGTCGCCACGATCGGCGCCGGACCGACCACGTACCCCAAGCGGAGTCCAGCCGCGATCGTCTTGGAGAGCGTCCCGCAGTACAACACATTCCCTGGTTCGGCCAGGCTGTATATTGTCGGTGGGTACTCTCCGCGGAAGCGAAGCTCGTAATAGGCGTCGTCTTCGATGATCAGCAAACCCCGCTCGTCGGCCAGGCGAGCCAAAGCCTGGCGGCGCTCGAGCGAGGTTTCCACACCAGCCGGATTCTGGAAAGTCGGCAGCGTGTAGAGAAACTTGGGACGCCGCCCCTCGCGCTCCAGTCGATCGAGTGCAGCAGCGACACCTTCCGGATCGATACCGTGTTCATCGATCGGAATGCCGACCAATTCCGCCCCGGCCAGCTTGAACATGCTGGTGGCCCCCATCCACGCCGGGGCATCGATCAGCACCACGTCGCCGGGATCGAGCAGCGCGTCGCAAATGATACCCAGGCCGTTGCTGGAGCCGAGCGTGACGAGGATCTGGTCCGGCGCGACCTGCATGCCCTGATCGCGAGCGAGCTTCTCGGCGAGTGCCTCGTTCAGCTCGTCCGGGCGGATCAGGTTCTGATAGCCGAGCGCGTCCCGGCGCTGGTTCTCGGCCAGAAACTCCGCTGCGAGGGCCATGTCCTCGAGCGGAAGCGTCTCCCAGTCGGGATCGCCGTATACGAACGAGATCATCCCTTCCGGGGGTACCCGCGGTGGTCGCTCGGCTGCCGCAGCGATCCGCCCTCTCCTCGACCACCTCGCCTGCCAGCGCTCGTCCATCGCAACGGCTCCTTCCTTGCACGTGGTATGCTGCGCGGCAGTGCGCCGCTGTCTCAGTATAGTGGAGCGCGGCGGCAGTTCGCGAGACGGTGAGAAGCGAGGAGGAGTCGATGAGCGTGGTGGCCGATCCCGAACTGGTGATGACCATGCACCGGGCGATCGCACACTATCGTGACCTGCACCCCCGCGCCATTCCGGTCGATCACCCTGATCTTCCGGAACTCGCCACGCCCGATCGGCTGGCCTATGCCGTTGCCTGGATTCTGGCCGCTGCGATCGTTGGTAGTCGCTACCGTGCCTCGGCTATCGACGTCTTACCGGTCTACCATCCGGAACACGGTTGGGACCGCTTCCTCGTCACGCGCCGCGTGAGCTGCAAGCTCTGCGCTGATGAACCAGCAGACAGCCAAGGGACGTTGTGGCTCGGCAAGGAGGGCTCACCCATCTATACCGTCGGCCGCAGCCTCGAACTCGCGCTCGGCTCGCTCTGCCGCGAAGACCCAGCCGATGCGATCCGGCGCCTGCTGTTCGCTGTGCCCGCCCCACGACTCCGGCAAGGAGACCACTCTTCCTGTCCGCACGTCTGGGCCGAACGGTATCCCACCATCTACCGGGTCACTGCCGGGCTGATTGCGGACTATCCCGGCCTGATCGCTGCACGCGAGATCTTCGTCGATGAGCAACCGATCGACGGAACCTATCATCCGCTGTATACGGCCAGTGGAGCCCGCCTCTCCGGCTGGACCTATGACTATGTCCAGTATCTGGCCGGAGAACGGATCGTCTTCCTCCGGATCGACGGGCGACTCGTCACCTTCGAGGTCGAGCCAGGCATCTGGCGGACCGAGGAAGTTCCTGCTCGAGATGACTCGGAACTGCGCAGCTATCTCGAGGAACGCTTGGGACTCGGGACACCCGGACAACCGATCGTGACGCTTCCCTCAGGGGAGGCGGAGGAGCGCCGGGACACGCCAAGCGACGAGCAGGGCGAGGAGTGAACTGGCGACCGCACCGGCGAGCACCGCGGCCGGCACACCGATGGCGTCACCGAGTGCTCCCATCGGGAGCGCACCGAGGGGCATGAAACCCCAGGTGATCATATAGAGCCCCATCACGCGTCCCCGCACCTCGTCATCGATGGCGAGGTGCAGGAGGGCGTTGTTGAGCGCCATGTAACTCGCCCCGAGAAAGCCACCAGCGAAGAGGCAGGCGAGCACGAGCGGCAACCAGCGCGTCATGGTGAAGGTCGCGATGACGCCACCGTAGATCACGATGACTGCCACCATCAGGAGGCCACGGTAGCGGGCTCGCTGCAGCCCCGCGACGAAGAGCGAACCGGTCAAGGCGCCCGCTCCACCGACGGTGTAGAGCAGACCGAGCCCGCTCGGCCCGAGGTGAAAGACATCGCGCGCGAAGACAGGCAGCAATTGCAGATAGGGAAACACCAGAAGGGTGGGCACGCTGGCCAACAGCAAAAGGGCGAGGACGACCGGCGCCCGGCGAACGTAGCTCAGTCCCTCCAGCAGTGTCCGCAGGAAGGAACCGCTGACCGGGCGCGCCGGAGGCGTCACCGGGAGACGCGCCGTATTGAGTAAGGCGAGCACGAGACAACCGGCCTGGACGAGGAGCGTGCCCCCGACCCCGAGCATCGCCACCAGTGGACCAGCGAGCGACGGCCCGACGATGCGCGTCGTATTCATTCCCGCCGAGAGCAGTGCTACGGCGTTGGGGATGCTGGCACGGGGGACATAGCAGGGAAGCGCAGCCTGACGCGTCGCGTTGTTGGCTGCCAAGAGAGCGCCGTTGAGGACGGTCGCGATCAGGAGCGCGAGTGGGGTGGCCTGGCCGGTCAGAACGAGAAAGGCCAGTACGGAACTGACCGTGAGGGCTCCGGTTTGGCAGGCGAGGAGGATCAGTCGGCGATCGAGACGTTCAGCCAGCGTACCAGCTGGTGCAGCGACGAGCAGGAACGGGAGACCACCAGCGAAACCGAGCAGCCCCACCCACAATGCCGAGTCGGTGAGCTCGAGCATGAGCCATCCGCTCGCGACTTGCAGCATCCACTGTGCGATCTGGGTGAGGAGACTCGATGTCCAGAGTAGCCGATAGTCACGGTAACGGAGGAGCGAGTCGAGCAGACGAGCCGCACCATCGACCACCCGGCGCGGTTCGATCGTCGTGGAGGCTCCCCGGTCAGCCATCCGACCCCCTGCCGAACCATACTCCCGAGGCTGAACGACAGCAAGCTGTCCATGCTGCTCCCCGTACCCGCGTCGGGCGAGCGACTCCTCCCGAAACGCGGCCGCGATGGTGCGGGGCGAGAGGCGACTTACCTGGAGCATGTCGGTACTCGAGGATTCGCCGCGCGGTTCGACAGCCGTACACCCAACAGGTTCCCCTCCAAGGAGAACGAGCAGCAAAGGAGAGAGAGGCACGGTGCGTTCGCCAGCGGCCGTGCCACGGTGGAGCGCTGCCTCAGCTGCTCAGCGAGGGCAGAGAGCTGCCTTGACGAGCGAGTGATGGACGGTTCGCGGCCAGTCCGATCGTCCGCGGGAGCAGGCAATGCTCGTCGTTCTCATCGTGGTAGTGGGCAGCAGGGCGAAGAAGCGTGTGGACGACGAGCATCCTACTCGTCCGGGGTCACCGGTCAGTGTCCACCCTGGTGGACTATGCGCCGGTCTCGACAGGGAGTACCATAGCCACATCGCAGGCTGAGGAGGGAGGGGCGATGGGACGCTGGAAAGATGGCGCACAGTGTGCGGTGATGTTGACCTTCGATCTCGACGCGGAGACATTGTGGCTGGCTGGCTCGCTCGAGCGTCGCGAGCGGATCGGGTTACTCTCGCAAGGGACCTACGGTGCACGCGTCGGTGTTCCGCTGATTCTGCACACCTTACGCCGCTACGAACTCAAGGCGACCTTCTTCGTCCCCGGCTGGGTGGCCGAGCATCACCCAGATGTCGTTGCTGCGATCGTGGATCAAGGGCACGAGATCGGTCACCATGGCTATCTTCACGAGTCGGTCACGGAGCTTTCCAGCGAAGAAGAGCGAGCGGTACTGGAACGAGGAATCGAAGCGCTCCGCCGGGTCACTGGGATCGTCCCGCGCGGTTACCGCTCGCCCTCCTGGGAACTCACGACCCGCACGCTCCAACTTCTCGAGGAATACGGTTTCCGATACTCATCGAACCTGATGAGTCATTTCCTACCCTGGCAGCACCCAGACACACGACTGATCGAGTTACCGGTGCAGTGGCTCCTGGACGATGCCCCGTTCTTCTTGTTCCGCCCCGGACCGGGCTCGCGTCCTATCCAGCCGGCCCAGGTTGCCTTCCAGGCGTGGGCAGAAGAGTTCCAGGGCATCCATCGCTTCGGCGGGCTGTTCAATCTCACCATGCATCCCCAGCTGATCGGACGTCCTGGGCGGATCCTGATGCTCGAGCGCTTGCTCGAGCACCTCCTGTCCTATCCACGCGTCTGGTTCGCCACGGGGCAAGAGGTCGCCGAGTACTGGGCAGCTCACGTCGCGGCCAACCCGGAGGAGTGGCGACAAGGATTGGTGTACGACCCGCTCCGTCACCGCTCCTAGCCGATTACCGCTTTTCGGCTCCCGCTTCCGCACGGGCGGGAATGGAATCGAGCACGATCCGGTAGTGCTTGCGGAAGGCAAAGCGCTCGTCCTGGATGAGTTGGAAATAGGAGCCGAACCGCTCCGGATGCTCCGCTGCGGCATCCAACGGGTGCGGCGGATCCTCCTCGGTCAGCGGTGTGCGGAGTTCGTACAGCGTCGTTCGTTCGGCAGGGATCCGACCTGCCTCGCGGATCCAGCGACGCAGCTCCCGAGGAGGCACCAACTGGCCATAGGTGGCCCCGGCTGCCGTGGAAATACTCTCGTTGATCAGTGTCCCGCCGAGATCGTTCGCACCAGCGTTCAGACACCACTGGGCCAGCTTGGGCCCTTCTTTGACCCACGACACCTGGATGTTCCGGATGTACGGGTGAAGCATGATCCGAGCGATGGCATGCATCTTGACCACGTCCTCGCCGGTCGCGCCGGGTCGAAGATCGGGAAGCAGACGCTTGCGATACATCGGCGCTTCGCTGTGGACCAGGCTGAGCGGCACGAACTCGGTGAACCCGCCGGTCTCCTTTTGGATGCTTCGGATGAGAGCCAGGTGAGCAGCCCGCTGGCGATCGGTTTCCACGTGTCCGTACATGATCGTCGCGGTAGTCGGGATGCCGAGGCGATGTGCCGTGGTGATCACCTCCACCCACTGCGCGGTCGTGATGCGTCCCGGCGAAATCCGTTGGCGCACAGTATCGTCGAGGATCTCGGCCGACGTACCAGGCAGGGAACCGACACCGGCTGCCTTGAGCCGGAGGAGATACTCCTCGATAGAGGTCCGGGCGCGCACGGCGCCATAGACGACTTCCTCCGGGGAGAAACCGTGAATGTGGATCTCGGGCAGCTCGGCCTTGATCGCTCGACAGATGGTAGGGTAGAGATCGGGATCCATCTTGGGCGGTAGTCCGGCCTGGATGCAGACCTCGGTGGCACCGAGTTCCCAGGCTTCACGCGCTCGCCGAACGATCTCCTCGAGTGGCAGGAAGTAGCCCTGTTCTTCCCGATGGCCGCGGGAAAAAGCGCAGAAACCGCAGCGTTTGATACAGACATTGGTGAAATTGATGTTCCGGTTGACGACATAGGTGACGACGTCGCCGACTGCACGTCGTCGGAGCTCGTCGGCCACCAGCGTGACGAGAAACAGATCCCGGCCGTGCGTCGCGAAGAGTCGCTCTCCCTCCTCGACCGTCAGCTCATGTCCGGACAGCGCGCGATCGAGGATGCGAGCCACCTCGGGCGAGGCGAGTGCGAGCTGGCGTTCCAGGAGTTCACGCAAAGCAAGGGTCTCGTGCATCACCACAACTCCTTTTCCCGGGGAACCAGTCCACCTGGGTCGACGAGCGCCGCGACCCGGCTGCGGACCGCGGGATCGAGGAATTCCTGACCGCGCCGGATGAATTCCGGATAGACGGCCAGGCGCTCGCGCAACTGGAACCCGCTGGCCTCGGTACGGGCCTTGAGTTCGCGCAGATGCGGCCAAGCGCGCTCCGGATTGATGTAGTCGCGCGTCACCGGTGAGATACCACCCCAGTCGTCGAGCCCAGCCAGCAGATAGGCCTCGTAGCCATCGGGCATCAGGTTGGGCGGCGCCTGTACTGCCGTCGTGGTTCCGAGGACCAAGCGCGCGACCGCGAGTGTCCGCAGCATGTCCAGCAAAGTCGGTTCCGGCCAATCCCGCATCCGGATGTCCGGCTTGCGACGGAAGTTCTGCACGATCACTTCCTGAATGTGGCCATAACGATCCTGCAGCTTCCGGATCGCGTAGAGGGCCTCGACGCGTTCCTCCAGTGTCTCGCCGATCCCGATGAGGATACCGGTCGTGAAGGGAACCCGGAGGCGACCGGCTGCTTCCAGTGTGGCCAACCGCACCGCCGGTACCTTATCCGGACACCCGCGGTGCGGGCCTCCCCGCTCCAGGAGGCGCTCGCTCGTCGACTCGAGCATCAGCCCCATACTGGCCGTTACCGGGCGGAGCAGCGCGAGATCCTCCTCGCTCATCACACCGGGGTTCGCATGGGGCAGCAGGCCCGTCTGCTCGAGAACCAGCGCACACATGTCACGGAGATACTCGACCGTCCGGGAATAGCCGCGCGCGGCCAGCCACTGTCGATAGGAGGCATAGCGGAGTTCCGGCTTGTCACCCAGGCTGAAGAGCGCCTCTTTGCATCCGGCCGCTCGGCCAGCCTCAGCGACAGCGAGGACTTCTTCCGGCGTCATCGTGTGGGCACGCGGATCGCTCGGTCGGCGCACGAACGTACAATAGGCACACTGATCACGACATAAATTCGTGAGCGGAAGGAAAACCTTGCGTGAGTAGGTAATCGTCCGACCGGATCGGCGCTCACGCACCAGCGAGGCTGCTTCGAGAAGGAGCAGCAACAACGGTGCTTCGGCTGCGATGAGGCGACGAGCCGCAGCTGGATCCAGGCACCCAGTATCGACCGCGTCGGCGATGGCGCGCTCGATAGCCGGATCGACCGCGTTCGCCGACCGGAAGCAGATCACCACGCGTCTCGCCCCCTCTCTGCGCGCCCGCAGGCGCTGACAGTATGGCGCAGCCTTCCCCTGGATGCCAGTCCTCCCGGCGCACTCGCACTGCTTTCAGACGACTTTGCCCATGCCGAAGCTCGATCGATCAGCCCGACCGACCCGATAGACCAGCCAGCTCGACCCGATCACGACGGTACCACACGTTCCCTCGGAGTCGCTCTCGAGCCTAGCGCCAAAAGCGAACATCCGGTATGCTGCAGGCATCATCCGGAGGGGACGGCATGCAGCTCGACGAACTCCTCCTGGCCGAAATCTGGCAGGCCCAGTGGCTGAGTGGGGTCCTCACGACGACCGAGAATCGAACGGTCACGGCAATCTATCGCGGGATCTGGACGCATCGCCGCGGTCCGGATTTCGCCGGCGCGCTGCTCGACATCGGGGGAAAGTTGCACCAGGGTGATATCGAGCTCCATCTGCATGCCTCCGACTGGTATACCCACGGCCACCAGGACGACCCCGCATACGAGACGGTCGTCCTCCACGTCGTCTGGGAGGATGACCTGGGCGAACCGGTCCGCCGTCGCGATGGCCAGCGCGTGCCCACGCTGGTCTTGCGCGACAGTCTAGCTGGTCCACTCGAGCACTTTCCCCGGCAGCAGGTTCGCCCGCTCGGCGCGCTCGGTTTCGCGTACTGTGCACCGCACCTCGCGGTCGGCGCACCGGACCAACTCCATCGGCTTTTCGAGGAAGCGGGCGATCGGCGACTGCGGGAAAAGGTCGCTCGTGTGCAGGCGCGCTTGGCTGGTGAGCCCCCGGCCCAAACGCTCTACTGGATGCTCGCCGATGCACTCGGCTACCACCGCAACCGGGAAGGGATGCGCCTCGTCGCCGAAGCGGTCCCGCTCGCCGAACTCGAAGCACGCCTGCTCCGTCTCTCGCCTGAGGATCGTTTCCCGACCGCTGCGGGGCTGCTCCTCGGTACGGCAGGCTTCCTGCCTGTCTCGGACCACGAGCGCCACCTCAGCGGGCTTCGCTCCGACGACTGGTGCCGGATCGAACGAGCCTGGCAGGCGACGAGTCCGGTCGCTCTCCGCTCCACCTGGCGACTCGACGGCGTTCGGCCGGCCAATCATCCGCTTCGGCGCCTCCTCAGCCTGGCCGGGCTGGTCGCGGCGAGTGCCGAAGGGATCCTCGGCACCTGCCTCACTCGTGTCCAGAGCGAGCGGGCACGAGGTCACCTGCTGGAGTGGCTGACCGGCGGCCCGGTACCGCTCGGACGCGATCGGGCGCACGAGATCATCGTGAACGTGGTGGTTCCCTTCACGCTGGCCTACGCGGAGTGGACAGAAGATGTGGCGCTGGCGGAGCGGGCTGCCCAGCTGTGGGCTGAGCTTCCGGCAGGCCGCGGCAACGCTCTGGTCGCGGCAACGTTGGAGCAAATTTGCGGGACGAGTCCTCTCCGGCTCCGGAGTGCGCGAGCCGAACAAGGGGTCCTGCACCTCCACTGGTGGGGTTGTCGTCAGCGTCGCTGCTACGAATGTCCCATCGCGCAGCTGGTCACCGGGACCGCCGCGAGCGAGCCGGCTCTGCCTGGTACGCCAGAAGGCCGAGCAGGACCCTCCTGATTCCCCATCCGAGGCCCCTGTCGCACGAGACGCCGCTCCACGCGCGAGCGCGCTGGCGCGAGCGCTCGGGGAGGTCGCGTCTCGATCCGGAGGGCGGTTCGCACTCGACCAGGACTCGGTTCCTCGACGAGGGGATGGGGCAGTGTTATAATTCCGACTAAGTGGGTCGGGATTGTGCGTCCGCTCGAGCGGGAGTTCGCCTGTGTTGCCGAACGCGCTACCGATCGACGCGCCTTGGTGGTCGCTCCGGGGCGAGGCGTTCAGCGCAATGGAGCGGTGCTCGTTCGCTGGTTGGGAATGCTTCCGCAGCTTTGCGGCACGGGCCGACTCTCCGGCACCGGGCAGCGAGGGAAAGGGAGAATGGGGGTCCGCGGACGGCGAGCGATCCGACTCGATCGACCTGGAGGTGGCAGGTGCGGGCTTCCGCCATGCAGCCGAACTCGCTCACTGGTTGCCGCGCTCGGTCGGGGAGAGCGCGATGGTGCTCGGGCGATGCGACACTCTCCTCGACTGCGACCTGCTCGGGGAAGGCCGTCGCTCGGGCGGGAACGCGCCGACGGCGCATGCTTGCGCCGTCGGCAGCGCCGAGGTCGCCGCACGACGAACGCTGCGGGAGGACACTGCGGCGATCACCATCGACGCCGAGTGGGTCATGTCGGGAAGGTACGTCGTCGCGGCGCGCTCTCCGCTGACCTTCCGCGACGGAACGAGCGGTGCCAGGCAAGGTGTCCCGTCGACGAGGGCAGCGTCCCCGAACACAACGGCAGGCAGTCTCCGCACGGTGCGCAGACGGGAGCAGTCTGGTCGGCCCACGCCGCGGGGGAGCCGGCCAACCGCCCAGACTGGCCACCGAATATCAGAGGCGTCATGAGCGACGACACTGCACAGCGGGTTCGCCTACTCGACCCGCTGCGTTTCGATGGAAGAGGCAGTCACGACCGAAGGAAGCGACCGGAACACCGCGACGGCCAATCGTGCGAGGAGTGGGGCGATGAACGATCTGGTTCCGATCGTCGTCCAAGGGATCAGCTGGTCGCAGCAGCATGGGCAGCCGCTCGTCCTCTTGCGCGGGCTGGGCACCGACTCCTGGTTCGCGGTATCGGCCGATGTCGAGGAGGCGCGGGCCTTCTCCTCCTGCGCCTGCACCGTCGAGCGAACCCAGCGGCGCCTCGCGCGCCTGGCAAGCCAACTCCTGCGCGCGACAGGAGGGGAGGTCGAGCAGATCGTGCTCCGAGTGGACGAGGAGCAGATCCTGCGCGCCCACCTCGTCGTCCGGAGCAGTACAGGTATGACGACGCTCGAGACCATGGGGCTCGACGCGCTCGTCCTCGCCACTGAATTGGGGATCGTGCCGGTCATGCGCTGGCAAGAACTCGCCGCCTTGGCCAACGGACGGCAGCGCGCAGCGAGCGCGAGCAACGAGACAATGCCCGAACTCCCCCCGGCGATCCAGCGACTGCTGGCCGAACTCGAGGAGCGTGGGTTCGGGACGGACGACTCAGGATGACGCGAGGCGAGCGAGCGTCGGGATACCACCCGCCCGCTCCACGAGGTCATCCAGTCGGTGGAACAGTTCGTTCATGGACGAGACGACCAGACGCTCCCGACTGCCACTGGGAACACTGACGGTCACCTCGACCGGCGAGGAGGGCCGGTAGACCCACCACCAGGAGCGGCGGGCCAGGACACGCTGCAGCGCCTCGCCGAGGGCAGCCCGGGCACGATCCGGTGGAAGACACTCAGCGCGATCCGGAGATCGAGCCAGTTTCACAGCGATGGCTGTCGTCTGATCGGTCCAGAGTTCCGCTTCCGCAGTCAGCGCGCGGTCGCCGGAGACGAGCAGGAGCGGAATACCCTGCTCACCGAGCCACCGACTGGCGAGCGCGAGTTCCCCAGCTGGTCGACCATCCCACCCGATCGACAGCCCGGGAAGAAGGGTGCAGGGGGCGAAAGCACGAGGAGCGTCGCCGCGGGCGTGAAAACCCAACAGGACCGCCAAGCGCGGCTGTCGGTCGAGCGGGAGCAGCATCGGCTCGATGTCACTGGTGACCAAGTCGGGTGGGATGGTGCGTCCGTGCCAATCGAGAAGGCGAATCCGAGCGATCCCGAAGGCGCGAGCGGCCTGGCTCACCGCGCGCACGTCCTCGGCGTACTGCTGCAGGGCACGCGCGTACTCCGGATGAGCTGGATCGCACCAGGCGCGCTCGGTGATACCGGACATCCCCTCCAGGTCAGCGACGATGACGAGTTCCATTCGACCTCCGCAGGGCTCACTGACCGATCGAGGGCAAGCATACCGGGGAGACCGGCCAGAGGCGATCGACGAAACGACGGCGAGCCGACGCGATGAGTCGACCAAAACAGAGCGGTCCCGGGCGAAAGCACCCGGGACCGCCGGTAGCGCGAATCCGGGACGGCCCGGTCAGAAGGAGAGATCGTCGATGTTCGGATACTCGTCGAGCACCACGTTGCCGAGCGTCCCATCGGGCAACTTTTCGACGCGGCGCACGAGCACCGTGGTGATCACGCCCTGGGCTTCGGGGTGGAAGCGAACTTCGTTCATCGGCCCCTGGAATCGGACATTGCGGATCGCTTGCAGGAAGGCATCTTTGTCGCTGGTATCCCCGTTCACGGTCTCCAGAGCATGGGCGAGGATCATGACAGTGATGTAGCCCCAGTACTCCAGGTGGCCTGGGAGACGGTTGAACTTCTGCTGGAACTTAGCGACAAACTCTTTGTTCTGCGGCCGATCATAACGTGCTGCATAGTTGATCGCACTGACGATGCCGAGAGCTGCTTCGCCGACCTCCGGGAGATAGGGATCATCGCCGACTTCGGCGCCGCCGAGCAGGGGATATCGATCCTTGAGGCCGAACTCCTGGTACTGGGTCATGAAGCGGATGGCATCGGCCCCAATGAACCAGGCCCAGACGGCATCGGCGTTGGCAGCATCCTGAAGGATGCGCTGGAGATAGGGACCGAAGTCGGTCGTGTCGAGTGGCGGGAAGACCTCAGCAGCAAGCTGACCGCCCGACTTCTTGAAGTAATCGCCGAAGATTTGTGCGACCGTTCGGCCAGTCGTGTAGTCGGGGGCCATGAGGGCGATATTCCGATAACCACCCTTCTCATAAGCCCACTTCGCTTGGATGAACTCGTACTGCCCCTGGCAGAAGGAGGAGCGGAAGATGTAGGGACTGCGGACCTTGGGGTCCCGGGTCAGGGGTGGCCAGCCGGCGATCGACACGATGGTGACTTGCTTCTGCTCGTGTAGGTAGTCTCGCACCGCAGTCAGTTCCGGGGTGATAGTAAAGCCGGTGATGACGTCGACTTTGTCGCTCTCGACGAGTCGCCGGACGTGCGTCTTCGCCTGATCCGGATTCCCAGCCGAATCGGCTGGCAACAGTTGCAATTGACGACCAGCAGCGGTGTTGCCCAACTCGTCGAGTGCGAGCTGCATCCCCTCGATGTGGCGCCGTCCGGACGATGCCAGGTTCCCCGTTTGAGCCACCACCACACCGATCTTGAAGGGGGTTGCCGGCCGCGCGATGGTCGGCGTGACAGCGGCCTGAGGAGTCGGTGAAGCTGCAGCTGCTGGAGTCTGAACCGGTGCACTGGCTGGTGTCGGGATGGTGCTGTCGTGGGTGTCGGTGTCGGGCTTGCACCACCGCCACAAGCCGCGAGAAGACTGCTGGCGAGCGCGGATACCGAAAACTCGAGAAAACGCCGGCGATTCATCCTGTCTCCTCCTGTCTCCTCCTCCTACTGGCACGACAACCAACGGACAGCGCGACACGACAGTCGTCCCTCGCAGCCGTTCACTCGAGGCACTCGCGACCGCTCTCGTCACTCGCACCGCTCGTGCGCCCGAGATTCTCGCCGGTGGCTCATAAGCCCCTCGCGCGAGGGTGAACCGACTACAACTTTATCCATGCACCGTATAGGTGTCAAGATTTCCTCTCGTGCAACCATGGCTCTCGTGCTTCCTTTCCCAGACAAGACCAGCGCTCGCCTGGGCCTTTCATCAGTTCAGTCGCTTCTCGACTGCTTGGATCTACACAGCACTGAGGCATGACCTGGCTCATCGGGTACGACCGGCAGGAGCAGAAACAGGCGAATTCAGGTGGCAGACTCGCACGATCGCTCGCTTGTCGACCGACAGCGTCGTGCCCGAGACACGATGAACGCCTTCGCGTCCACGTCGAGTACCGAAACAGACCGACTGGACAGCCTGGACAGCGGCTTCCCACATTGCGACCAGGACCGCTCGATCTGCCCAGTCGTTCGCCGAGACCCTCCCGGCTCAGCTTTCCAGGCGACTCGCTCACGGGACGCATCAGTGCAGCCACCGGTAGCGAGGGCGCGGCAGATTCGGCTCGTCTCGCCCAATCTGCCGGCGATGTCGAGATGTCGCGGCCAGTCGTTGCCCTGGAACCAACCCTCACGAACAGGTAACGCAGACTGCTCGGGAGCGATCACTGGAACGCAGGAACGAGTAGGATGTGAGCGAAACGACATGAGCAGAGGAAAGGAATTCATGACCGTGGTCTTGACACGCGATGCGGTACCGATCGAAGAGACCTGGAACCTCGCTGATCTCTTCGCCAGTCCGGAGGAATGGGAAAGAGAGCGCGAGGCAGTGCTCGCGGAACTCGCCAAGCTGGAATCCTTGCGTGGAACCCTGCAGCAGGGACCGCGGCAGGTCCTCGAGGTCCTGACCCTGGCCGACGAACTCGACCAGCGGGTGAACAAGCTTTTCGCCTATGCCCTGCTCGCGCGGGATCAGGACACGCGCGACACGGCCGCGGCCGAGCGATACGAGCGAGCTGTCCACCTCGGCACGGTGGCGAGCCGCGCCTCGGCGTGGATCGCACCGGAACTCCTGACCAGCTATGACGACGCGGCCCTCTTGGGTCTGCTCGAACAGGAACCGGGTCTCGCTCCGTTCCGACGACTCCTGGAACGGCTGGTGCGAGAGCGCCCGCATGTGCGCTCCGCGGAGGTCGAGCAGCTTCTCGCCGAGACGATGCCGCTCGCACAGGCACCAGCGACGGCCTTCACCTTGCTCGACAATGCCGACATCCGGTACGGCACGGTGACGGACATCGACGGGACAACGGTCGAGCTCACGAAAGGCCGCTATCAACTCTTGCTCGAGCGGCGCGAGCGGCGGGTGCGCCAGGAGGCCTACCAGGTCTTCCACGCCCCCTACATCGCCCACCGGCACACGCTCGCTGCGCTCCTGAGCGCCGCGAACCAGCGCGATACGTTCTATGCACGAGCCCGACACTACGAGTCGGCCCTCGCAGCAGCCCTCCACCCGGACAACATCCCGCTCGAGGTCTACACGACACTCATCGACCTCGTCCGCCAGCACCGCCATCTCCTGCAGCGGTATCTAGCGGTGCGCAAGCGGGTGCTCGGCCTGGAGCGTCTCCGAACCTACGATTTGTACGTACCGCTGGTGGAGCGAGCAGATCACCGGTACACGTATGCCGAAGCGCGCGAGCTCGTCCTGGCAGCGCTCCGTCCGCTCGGGTCAGAGTACATCGAGCCCTTGCAACAGGGGCTCGCGAGCCGGTGGGTCGATGTCCACGAGACGGTCGGCAAGCGGTCCGGTGGTTACAGCCTGGGGGTGTACGGTGTCCACCCGTACATCTTGCTGAACTGGAACGGCACGCTGCGCGAGGTGTTCACGCTGGCGCACGAGGTGGGGCATGCCATGCATTCCTACTTCAGCTCGCGGGCGCAACCCCATCCGACCGCTGAGTACACGATCTTCGTCGCCGAAGTCGCGTCGACCTTCAACGAGCGCCTGCTCACTTATGCACTCCTGGAACGAGCGACCGATGCGCGGGATCGGGCCGCGCTCGTCAACGATGCTTTGGATACCTTCCGCATCGCGCTTTTCCGGCAAACGCTCTTCGCCGAGTTCGAGCTCCTGACGCACCAGGCTGTGGAGCGAGGAGAAGGGTTGAGCGCGGACGGGCTGTGCGAGCTGTACGGTCGCCTGATCAGCGAGTATTACGGGCCGGACTTGGGAGTGGACGACGAGGTCCGGCACGAGTGGAGCCGGGTACCGCACTTCTATCGTGCGTTCTACGTGTACCAGTATGCGACCGGGTTGGTAGCAGCGACGGCGCTCGCACGGAGTGTCCTGGGCGGAGACGAGGACGCGCGGCAGCGCTACCTGCGATTCCTGGCCGCAGGATCGTCGAAGGATTCGCTCGACCTGCTGCGCGATGCGGGAGTCGATCTGACGAAGCCGGAGCCGTATCTGGCTGCTTTCGCGACGATGGAGCAGGATCTCGTCACCCTCGAGGAGGCACTGACGCAACTCGGGATACTGCAGTCAGCCTGAGGGAGGCAGTGCGACCCGTCAGGGAGGAAGAAGGTTCGCCGACCGTTTGTGCTGGCAACGCACGCCGGCTCGCCGGGTCGTTCAGTGGCGCGCGGCCTCCGTCAACCCAGGTACAGCTCGCACCGCATCACCCGCGGGCTGTCCACCCTCGGCGCGCACCGCGATATGGAGCGCGACGGTACCGGCCATGAGTTTGCGGACCTGCACGGAAGCGAAACCGGCCGCTCGTAGGAGCGCCGTAAGCTCGCTAGCTGTAGGGAAGGCAGCTGTCGAGCGGGGGAGATAGCTGTACGCTGCCCGGTCACCACTGACCAGGCCACCGAGCCAGGGGACAAAGCAGTCGAAATAGAGTCGAAGCAGGGAAGCGAGCGGTCCTTGGAAAGGCGTCGTCTCCAGAATCACAAGGACGCCGCCGGGGCGCACGACGCGGGCGAGTTCGTGGATCGCTGCCTCGTAATCCGGAAAATTGCGCAATCCGAAGCCGATCGTACAGGCATCGATCGAGGCATCGCGGAACGGGAGGCGCATCGCGTCCCCGCAGAGGAGCGTGACCCGATCGAGACCAGACGCGGAGCGCTTGCGCGCGGCGTGCCGAAGCATCGTCCGGCTGAAGTCGAGCGCGACGACGCGCGCAGCACCTTGAGCAGCGAGCTCGAAGGCGAGGTCCCCGGTACCCGTCGCGACATCGAGCACGACTGCTGGCTGGTGGGCGAGGGCGGCACGGGCAGCTGCTCGGCGCCAGGTCACGTCGCGGCCGAACGTCATGAGCCGGTTCATGACGTCGTAGCGCGGGGCGATCCGGTCGAACATACGCCGGACTTCCGCTGGCGGTTGCAGTGCACCACGGCGGGGCATCGCGTCTCCCTTTCCATCGACAATACTAACGCACCGGCTCACGACCGTAGGTGCCGACCAGTTCACCGATAGCCAGGATATGCCCCTCGAGAGCACGCAGAATCTCGTTCCGCTGTGCTCCAGGTGGGAGGCCAGTCGGGCGATCGAGCGCGTACAGGCGGAACACGTACCGGTGCGGTCGACCAGGCGGGGGACACGGTCCGCGGTAACCGACCGTCCCGAAGTCATTCCGGCCTTGCCGCGCACCGCTTTGGAGTGTCTCGTCGGGCGGTACGGCCGGCGGGAGGGAGCGAGTCGCCGCGGGGAGAACGTAGAGGAGCCAGTGAGTGAAGGTTCCACCGGGAGCATCGGGATCCTCGACGACCAGGACGAACGCGGCCGTCCCAGGAGGCGGTTCCGACCAGCTGAGCGGTGGGGAACGATCAGGGCCGTCGCAGGTGTACTCGGTCGGCAGGGCACCGCTTGTGGTAAAGGCCGGGCTGGTCAGCTGGATGCGGACGGCTGCGGGTGGAACGGTCGGACTAGTGCCTGCGGTCGCGCAACCGAGACTCCCTACGACCACCGCGAGAGCGAGGTCGGTGAGGCTCCAACGGAAGGCCAGAAGCCGGGTCCACATTCGTGCGATGCAGAAGCGAGGTCGCATGGTTTAGCCAACGAACGCCCGTATCGACCGTTCTGAGCCTACCGCAGGAAGGCCCGCGGAGGAAGATCGTCCGAGCACGGTCGTCAGCCTGGCACCAGCTTCATTCGGAACCGGTAGCCGGGAACCTTGCCGCAGGTCGGGGCACGAACCCCCCGACAGCACGGATTCCCCAACGCAGCACCAGATCAGCGAGCGCACCGGCGCATATACTCCATCGGTCGGACGAACTCGGGGAGGAACGACGGAGGCACATGCACTGTCACGCCGCGTCGTCCGGCGGCATCCGGAACGCGCCGTACCGGACGAAGCAGCAGCCATCCTCGCTGCTGGAATGGTTGCGCATGTCGGCTTCTGCGAAGACGGCCAACCGTTCGTCATCCCGATGTCGTATCACTATGACCCGCAGCGACCGAACCGGTTGTACCTCCATGGCGCGCGGGAGAGCCGGCTGATACAGGTGCTGGCGAGTGGTGCCCCAGTCAGTGTCACCGTGACAGTCGTCGATGGACTGGTCTACTCACGAACTGCCTTCCACCATTCGATGAACTACCGTAGTGTCGTTCGTTTCGGCCGGGCTCACGTCATCGAGGACGAAGCCGAGCAACGGACGATCTTCGAGGCGATGACGGAACGGTACTTTCCCGGGCGCCGTGCTGGGGTCGATTATCAGCCTGCGACGGCTCAGCAACTGGCGGCGACGCTGCTCGTCGAGATCGTGATCGGGGAGTGGAGCGCGAAGGCCCGTCGTGGTGGACCGCGTGGCCCATACGATACCGATCCGACGGCGCCAGGCACGGCCGGCATCGTACCCTTAAAGGAGTGACGTGCACGGACGACGTGGCACGCCCTCATTCCTCCAGCGGCTGGCGCCCGCGAAACCCGGCATCCAGGTCGTGCCAGTACGAGACGGTCGGCTCGTCGACCCTCCAACACAAGTAGACTTCGCGGCCGTCGCGGAGGCTCGGAAAGTCGACGATACCCATATCGAGATCCTTGACCTCGACCCCGAGCTGGTGAATGACCCGCACCTTCTCGCGGATCGAGCGGGTCAGCTCGGCGACTCGCCGCTCGATGCGTTCCAGCTGGGCACCATGACCGTTCAAGAAGGCGAGTGGTGCCAGTCGGCGGAGTTCGGCGAGTAATCGATCGAGTTCGCGTTTTTCCGCCTGGAGCGCGACGAGCAAGCCCCGCAAGCGTGGGACGAGTGCGCGTGCCTCTTCGACCGTGAAGTAACGGCGTTCTTTCTGCTCCATCGCTCGACCGCAGCCTCTCGCGACCGTTTTCCTAGGAGATAGACAGCAACCTGAGCGTGCTGCGCTGGTCACGGGCGATCGTTCGAGCTGGGCTCGCCTCCGGCGCTCGCTACCGGCCGAAGAGTCGCCGTCCGGCCGGAGGGAGTTTACCATCGAGGGGGCGCGGGGGACTGGAGGGTGCCATGCGAGGGCCAGCGATCGCCGACCAGCGCACAGCGAGCCAGCACACGATCGGCGGGCACCTGCTGCTGGCAACGACGGCTGTGCTGTGGGGATCATCGTATATCGGAACACGCGCGATCGTCGGAGACGTCCCACCGCTTCTCCTGGGATTTTTGCGTGCGCTGTCGGCGACTGTCGTCTTGGGAGTCCTGGCGAAGCTGGCTGGCGAATCACTGCGGGCACGGCTGAGCGCCTGGATCAGGCTCGCAGGGCTGGGCGTGCTGGGGGTCGCCTACTTCTACATCGGTCTGAACCTGGCGTTGCAGTGGACGACAGCGACCGCTGCCTCGTTCCTGAGCCTGCCGTATCCCGCCTTGACGGCAGTGGGTGGGTGGCTGTTCCTGCAGGAGCGCCTGGGAACGCGACAGATCGCCGGGATCGGGTTGGCGGCAGTGGGAGCCACCTGGATGACCGTGGCGTCGGCGCAGGACAGCATCGGTGGTGCATGGATCGGAAACCTGCTCGCGCTGTCCATCACGGTTGCCTGGACCGCCTATACGCTCCTGGGGCGCCGCCTCCTGCTGAACTGGACGCCCTTGGCAGCGACCTTTCACATGATGGCGGCTGGCACGCTCGTCCTCGCTCTGGCGGCTGGGCTCGAGTACCTGGGCGGGGGACGAGCACGCTGGACAATGGAGTCCACCCTGATCACGCTGTATCTGGGTGTGGTGTGCACCGGACTCGGTTACGCGTTCTGGAATGCTGGACTCCGTCGTGTTCGTGCCGCGACCGCCAGTGTCTATCTGTATCTCCAACCGGTAACCGTGGTGGTTTTGGGCATCTCGCTGCTGAGCGAACGGCCGTCGCTCGTGACACTCGTGGCGGGAACCTTGGTCATCGCGGGGACGGCACTGACCGCCGGGGGTGAGAGGGCGCGCTGACGGATCCGGTACACTGGCCAACGAGCGCTCCGGTCGTCAGGAGCGCGGTGCGCAGCGAGCGAGCAGCAGGGGGACCGAGACGAGCGATGCCGAAGCAGAAGACAGCGCTGATCACAGGAATCACTGGACAAGACGGCTCGTACCTGGCGGAGTTCCTGCTCGAACGGGGTTATCGGGTAGTCGGCATGCAGCGCCGGTCGAGCACCGAGACGTTGTGGCGGATCGCGCACCTCTTGGACAAAATCGAACTCGTGCAGGGAGACCTCCTCGACCAGCTCTCGCTGATCGAAATCGTGCAGGCGTACCAGCCGGACGAGATCTACAATCTGGCGGCGCAGTCGTTCGTGCCGACCTCGTGGCAGCAACCGGTCCTGACGGGTGAGTTCACGGCACTGGGGGTAACGCGGCTCCTGGAGGCGGTGCGGCTGGTCAAGCCGGACGCCAAGTTCTACCAGGCGAGCTCGTCGGAAATGTTCGGGAAAGCGGTCGAGGTTCCGCAGAACGAACGCACACCCTTCTATCCGCGCTCTCCCTACGGCGTGAGCAAGGTCTACGGGCATTACATCACGATCAACTATCGGGAGAGTTACGGATTGTTCGCGGTATCGGGAATCTTGTTCAACCATGAGAGTCCGCGCCGGGGTTTGGAATTCGTGACGCGCAAAGTGACGCACGGCGTGGCCAAGATCAAGCTGGGCTTGGCCAGGGAGCTGCGGCTGGGCAACCTGGATGCCCGGCGAGATTGGGGTTACGCGCCCGACTACGTGCAGGCGATGTGGCTGATGTTACAGCAGGACCAGCCGGACGACTTCGTCGTCGGTACAGGGAGGACCTACTCAGTGAGGCAGCTGTGCGAGATCGCTTTCGACTGCGTGGGACTGAACTGGGAAGACTACGTGGTCGTCGATCCGGCACTCTTCCGGCCAGCGGACGTGGATCTCCTGGTCGCGGACGCGACGAAGGCGCGCACGGTACTCGGTTGGCGACCGACTGTCAGCTTCGAGGAGATGATCGAGCTGATGGTGGATGCGGACCTGCGGTTGCTCAAGGGCGAGAACGTGCCTCCGGGGATGGTGGCGCCAGTCCTGCGGCAGAGGATTTGAGAGACGAATCAGCTCTCAGTACCTCCGTTCACCAGTCGACGGGTAGTTTCGAAGACAGCTCTGGACCGAAAACCCTCCGGGCGGGAGTGAGAGACTCGTGTCTTGAGCCAAGCCGACTCGAGGGGCCGAAGCCAGTGCACTTTCCAAGACTGACGTGGCATCCACGTCTCGGTCCCGAGGGACCGACAATGGCGATCGCTTTACTTGTCGTATCGCGAAAGTGCGTGGGTGAGACTGCTAATGGACAAAGTCAACGAGTCACGGCACAGAGCACCAGCCACGGTCTTCCGGCAGAGCACCTCGGCAGCGCCACTCGGAGAGCTTTGACCAGAACCGGGCCGAGCGATCGTTTTGACCGGGGATTCCGGTCGACCGGGACCGACGAGGAGCTCAGTGGTCGGACCGCCGTGCGGAATGCGTGGACCGATGTCTCCGTACACTTCGACTTCAGCCTCAGCGCGTTCAGGAACAGCAAGTGCCCTTCACACGAGCGCACAGGATATCGTGACGCTCTCCGGTCCATGAATCCGGACGACCGTACGATCACCCGCCCATCAGGCCACGCTTTTCCGATTCACGTTCAGCGTGTCCCTCTCAGAAAGACGCGAGGTGCCCAGCTGCCACCCGTTTTTTGTCGACGCCGAGCGGGGCTCTCGACTCGGCAGGGGCACATCCCGTCGCGGAGCGCCAGCGAAGCAGATCGACCGTGCAGTACGATGGTGAGAGCGATAGTCCCGCAACCGTGCGAGGGCGAGGCCGGGTGGAGTACCCAGTCCCGGCCTCGATCCGAGCGAACGATTGGCCCGCCCGAGGCCGGCAGGCGCGCGGCGAGCTGCGCGAGGTGAAGAGACACCGGGGTGCGCAGTTCAAGCCGGTGGTAGGTCGAAATAGACCGTCTTGACCTGCGTGAAGAACTCGAGGGCAGCCCGACCTTGCTCGCGCGACCAGGAACTAGACGCCTTCATACCGCCGAAGGGGACGTGCGGCTCGGCACCAGCTGTCTCGGAATTGATATGGACCACGCCAGCTTGGATACGGCGTGCGAAGGCGAAGGCACGGCGGATATCGCGGGTGACGATCGAGGCTGAGAGGCCATAGGGTACCCCATTCGCGATCTCGATCGCCTCGTCCAAGTTGCGGGCGCGGATGATGCCGACCACTGGGCCGAAGATCTCTTCCTGCGCGATCCGCATGCCGGGCTCGACATCGGTGAAGACGGTGGGAGCGACGAAGAAGCCATAGCGCAGGTCTCCGTCGGCCAATTCATGACCACCGGTGAGGACCCGCGCTCCCTCCTTCTCGCCGATCTCGATGTAACCCAGCACGCGCTGCCGCTGCTCCTCCGAGACGAGCGGGCCCATATAGACGCTCGGGTCGATGCCGGGGCCGACCTTGAGACTCCGAGCGCGCTCGACCAGTCGGGTGGTGAACTCGCCGAGAAGCGGCTCGAGGACGATGACGCGCGAGGTGGCGGTGCACTTCTGGCCGGTCGAACGGAAGGCACCGGAGGTGGTCAGTTCGACCGCGAAGTCGAGATCGGCATCCTCAGCGACGATGACCGGATTCTTGCCGCCGAGCTCGAGCTGCACCTTGGCTCCGCGCTCGCTGGCGATGTGGTAGAGGTGCCGCCCGACGGCGTTGGAACCAGTGAAGCTCACGGCCACGACTTTGGGATGGCGCGCGATCGCTTCGCCGACGACCGGGCCGGGGCCATGGACGAGGTTGAGGACACCGGGTGGCAGACCAGCCTCGACGAACACTTCCGTGATGAGATGGGCAGTGAGCGGGGTGAGTTCGGCCGGCTTGAAGACGGCAGTGTTCCCGAACGCAAGGCAAGGTGCCAGCTTCCAAAGCGGGATAGCCACCGGGAAGTTCCACGGGGTGATGATCCCGACGACACCGAGCGGGACGCGCTCGGTGTAGAGGAACGTCTCCGGGTTGGTCGCGGAGTAGACTTCTCCGAGCGGACGGAGCGGCTCTCCCGCGAAATAGCGTAGAATGGCCACGCCGCGCAAGACTTCGCCCACTCCCTCGCCGATCGTCTTGCCTTCCTCGCGGGTCAGTGCCTCGCCGATCTCCCGAGCACGCGCTTCCAGAATGTTGGCGGCTTTGTGGAGGATGGCCGCTCGCTGCGGACCAGAGAGGCTGCTCCAGGCCGGGAAGGCAGCCGCGGCTGCTTCGACCGCTCGATCGACGTCTTCGGTCGTCGAGCGAGGGAATTCGCCGAGCACGGTACGGCTATCGGCCGGATCGATATCGGGTCGGTATTCGCCGCTGGCTGGCTCGACCCATTCGCCACCGATGTAGTTCCGATAGCGCCGGACTGTTCTCGTCGTCATGGCACACCCTCCTTCGGTTCCGCAGCGTTTTCTCGGACCGGCCCGACCGGCGAGGTCACCGGCATGGGCCGCTCACGCGCAGCCGATCGAGAGATGTCGAAGGAGAAGAGCAGTTCGGCATCCGCGCCCCAACCGTCCGGCAAGCGCGAAACGACCCGCAGTCCGACAGCTGTGGCCAAGCTGGAGGCGACCGGATCAGGGGTGACGACGAGTACCTCGACATCGTGGTCGAGGGCGAAGCGGCTCGCTGCCTGCAGGAGCGGAAGATCGTCCCAGACCACGACACCGGGCGGCACGAGCAGAACGACATCGCGTCGAGCCGGAGCAGTCGCGATCCAGTCGGGCAGAGCAGGCAGGAGCGAGCGGTCGCGCAGCACGAGGATTTGGCGTGGTGGCGGGTGGCGTAGTTCCTCCAGCACGGTGAGCAGGACGATCTTGAGCGCAGCGAGCACTGGGACAGCGAGGAGGAGGCCGAGGATACCCGCGACGCTGGCACCGGCCAGGACCCCGAAGAGGACAACGACCGGGTGCAGCCGGACGAAATGGCCGACGAGTTGGGGGATGACGAAATGATCCTCGAGCAGGCGCAGAACTAGGTAGACGAGCGCGACGACGACCGCGAGCTGGAGGGAGGACCAGCCGAAGGGCGCGGTCCCCTGTGTCAAGGCCACGCTCACGGCGATGGCACCAGCAGTCCACGGACCGATGAAGGGGATGAGCTCGAGCAGCCCGGTGCCAATGGCCAAAGCGAGTCGGTACTTGACCTCCAAGACGGTGAGCGCAATGTAGGTGGCCGTCGCCATGATCGCGAAGAGGACGAGCTGAGCACGGATATAGGCCCGGAAGGTCGCGTCGACTTGACCGAGGATCCGGCTCACTGTCCTTTGGTGCCGGCGAGGCGCGAGTGTTCGCAGGCGCGCGACCAATGCGCGGCCCTGCAAGAGTCCGTAAAAGCTGACGAGGAAGAAGACCAACGACTTGATGAGCGCTTCCACCGTCGCGAGGACCAGCGGAACCGCTTCTCGACTGAACCGCTCGGCGAGCGACTGGGCAGCAGAGGCCAAGCGATCCAAGAGCGCCCGCGTGTCGATGGCGAGTTCGCCGAAACGGAGTTCGGGTGCACGAGCGAGCCGCTGTTCGATCGTCTCGACGACACGGGGAATCGTCGTGGCCAGAGCCTGCGCTTGCTGGACGAGCGAGGGAGCGACCAAGAGTCCACCGAGAATCAGCAGGCCGATGAGGACGAGGTAGAGCAGGAAGACAACGGCGATGCGAGGGAGATGGAGGCGTCGCTCGAGCCAATCGACGAGCGGGTGAACCAGATACGCGAAGACGGCGGCGACGATGAAGGGGGTAAGGATATGGGCGAGGTGGAGCAGGGCCCAGCCGAGAACGAGCGCGACGAGCGCGGTGACGAGAAGGAGTTCACGGGACTGCCGGACGCGATCGAGCACGTGCATGCTGTTCGGACTCGCCCCGTTCCAGCCCTCTGCCTTGCCAGCGGAGGGAGGATCGCACGTTCCACAGGCCCATTCTACCGCAGCAGGACACGTCCAGCATGGCGAGAGAGGACCGCTCGTCGCGGGGCACCCCCAGCGGCAGCGGTGCTCACACCGGCACGCGACGAGAGGCTGGCAAGAGGCCACTGGTCAGCAGCGCGAGCAAGGAGAGCGCGAGCGCGATCGCGAAGACCGCGGAGTAGCCGAAGCGATCGACGACCAGGCCACCGAGCATCGGCACGAGGGCAACGACGCCGAGAATCGTATTGGTGACGCCGACGAGTGTCGGGCGCTCATCGGGACGCGCCAGTTCGAGTACCGCCGTGAAGTTGGCCAACATCTGCGCTGAGAGCGTCACGCCATAAGCGACGAAGACGACGGCGAAGGCGACGAGGACGACCCGCTGGGGATCCTGGAGGCGCGGTACGAGGCGCTCCCAGTCGAGGATCGGTCGAATCCCCAGCGCGACGAGCGGCATGAGGAGGCGCACCAAGGTCGCTAGCTGGAGGAGTTGACGGTTGCCCCAGCGCTGGACAACCCAACCCCAGAGCGGGTTGGCGAGGATCCGGGCGAGTGCGGAAAGGGCGAGATAGAAGCCGACCGTTTCGGCGGGAAGGCCGAGCGCACGCTGCGCGTAGACGACGAAGAATGGGTCGGCGACCGTGGACAGGGCGAGAAGGGAACGAAAGATGAGAAAACGACGAACTGGCCGGCGCGCGAGGAGGCGCGGCAGTTCAGCCAACCAGGAGGCGAAGGAACGCAGCCGGGGCGGAACGGGACGCTCGACGATCCAGAGCGTGGTGTAGGCCGCGAGAGAAAGCGCCGCGAACGAGGCAGTAAAGAGGACAGCAAAACCCGCCTCGCCGAACACCAGTGCCCGTTGGACAGCGAACCCGGCGGCGAGCGAGAGCACCGCACCCCACAGATTGCGCTGGCTGAAGAAGAAGCCGCGTCGATCAGGCGGTACAGCGCGAGCGGTGAGTTCCACCAAGGGAACGAAGGCGAAACCGGCAGCGAGGTTGTAGACCGCATAGCAGACGAAGAACACGGTGAGCAGCGTCGGGCCCGACCTGATACCACCAGCGAGCACGACCGCGGCCAGGATGCCGATGGCCAGGGCACGCACGATTCCTCCCCAGGTCGCCCAGGGGAGCTGGCGGCGACGACCTTCGACGAACGCGGCGGCGACCGCCTGCGGTAGGAACCAGAGGCTGACGCTCATCGCTGGAACGAGTCCCACGAGGAGGCCGCTCTCGGTCAACTGGGAGACGAAGACGGTGAGGACCAAAACGGGGTGGATGAGCGCATCGCCGAGCAAGAGCAAGCCGCCATTGGCCACGCCGAAGAAGAAGCTCTGCTGGAGACGCCGCCGCTCGGAGAGCCGCGGACGGGAGACCGTCGGCTCGAGAGCGGAAATGGGCCGTCCACCCGGGTCTTGGCCGCTCATGGTCCGGAAGAAGGTCTCCTTTCACGCACCGATCCCGCGCCCATCCTATCGCACGTTCGCCCACTGGGCGAGTGCGAGGAAAGAGGGTGCGGCCAGCCGAGCTACGGCGGTCGTCCTGCGGTCGCGCAGGGAGAATCGGCCGGGCACCAGGAGGCGGCTCCCCTCGCGGCTCTGGCTGTCTCTCGCGAGCAGGAACCCGATCAACAGAGCGGGAAGTCGGTATGCTGTAAGGCGAGTGATGAGGAGGCCAGAGCTGTGCGTACGATGCCCGATCTGCTGCAACGGTGGGAATACTCGAACCGCCCACTCCGGCGCCGAGACCTGGCGGACGATCCCTTGGAGCAGTTCCTGCGCTGGTACCAGGAGGCGCAGGGGAGCGGCCTTCGCTACCCGAACGCGATGGCGGTCGCGACCGCGACCAGGGATGGTCATCCCTCCGTACGGATGGTCCTCTTACGAGGAGTCGACGAGCGGGGGTTCGTCTTCTACACCAATTTGGAGAGCCGGAAAGGTCGCGAGCTGGCCCAAAACCCCCGGGCCGCCTTGCTCTTTTACTGGGAACCGTTGGAGCGGCAAGTGCGGATCGAGGGTCGGGTCGAGCTGGTCACGAGCGCGGAAGCGGACGCCTATTTCGCGACGCGCCCGGTGGGGAGCCAGATCAGTGCCTGGGCATCGCGGCAAAGCGAGCCGATCGAATCGCGGGAAGAACTGGAGCGACGGCATGCGGAGTTCGCCGAGCGTTTCGGCTCGGGGCCTGTTCCCCGACCAGCCTACTGGGGCGGCTATCGCGTGGTGCCGGACGCGTACGAGTTCTGGCAGGGACGCCCGGACCGGTTGCACGACCGGTTCCGCTACGAACGTGGGGCCGACGGCAACTGGGTGATCACCCGGTTGCAGCCGTGAGGTGAGGGCATGGAAGGCTGCTCGTTCTGCCGGATCGTGGCTGGAGAACTGGCGGCGGCACGGGTGTATGAGGACGAACGAGTCATGGCGTTCCTCGATCACCGGCCACTGTTTTACGGGCACACGTTGGTGATTCCTCGAGAGCACGTGCCGACGCTCGCCGAGCTTCCTGGCGATCTGCTCGAACCGCTCTTCGGGCTCGTCCAACGGCTAGCACGCGCGATACCTCTGGCGCTGGAAGCGGAGGGGACGTTCATCGGGATCAACAATCGGGTCAGCCAGAGTGTCCCGCACCTGCACATCCATGTCGTCCCTCGCCGTCGCGGGGACGGGCTGCGTGGATTCTTTTGGCCGCGCCGACGGTACCCGAGCGAGTCGGCGATGGAGGAGACCGCTGCTCGTCTCCGTACCACCTTGCAGCACGTCTGAGGCGCAAGGCTGTGCCTAGTCGGGTCAGGGAGCGCGTGACCGACCGCTGAACACTGCCTTATCCGGCACCGCAACGGTGACTCTTCTGCGCATTCGGCTGGCAGGGAAACGTGCTCGGGTACTCAGGAACAGTCACGCTCGCCGGCGGAGGCACGGACCGCAGCATTCGATCGGCGATGACCGGGTCGTTGCAGGGGGCACGACCGGGAGCGCTCGCTGCTTCTCGGAGACGCGCCTGGTCCAGTCGAACGATCATCGTGCGCTCTGCTGGCCAGCGCGCTGCTCAGTCGGTATCGTGCCCATCGATGCGTGGCAGGCAAGATCTTGACAGAACAGCAGCGAGCAGGGCATCAAGAACACAGGAGAGTCGTCCGATCAGGAGGGAGGACACGATGAAGGCAGCCGTGCTCGTGATCGATATGCTGAACGACTTCGTCACCGGCAAGCTGGGCAACGAGCGGGTCCGGAGCGTGATCGAGCCGATCCGGCGTTTGCTCGAGCGGGCACGAGCTTCTGGCGTTCCGGTCGTCTACATCGGTGACGCGCACCTGCCGAGCGACCCCGAAATGGCCGTCTGGGGTCCACATGCGATGAAAGGGACGAAGGAAGCGGAAACGATCCCCGAGTTGGCTCCGCAGCCCGGCGACACCGTGTTGGAAAAGCGCACCTACAGCGCATTTTACGAGACTGGGCTCGACCTCTTGCTGCGCTCGCTCGGTGTGGACGCGGTCGTCATCACCGGATTGCACACGAACATCTGCTGCCGCCACACGGCAGCTGATGCCTTCACGCACGGCTACAAGATCGTCGTACCGGAGGACTGCGTCAACGCCTTCACGGAAGAAGAGCATCGCGAGGGTATCGCCTACCTGCGGCGAGTCTACGGTGCACGCATCACGACGAGCGAGGAACTGGCACGCGAGTGGGAGCGGGAGCCCCAGACGGCTGCCACCACGGCCTGACCCGCGGGAGGCATCCGCAGGCCCAGCGCCGAGGCATTCCCTCATCCGAGCCGATGCCCGCAGACCGGTCGATGAGGATGAAGTCCACCGTTGCACTCGCACCGGCGCCCCCGCGGTAGTCCGCGGTGGTGACGCAGCGAGCGATCTCCGCTGGTCGGCCTGCTGCTCGCCGGGAATCGATGCCTCGTGCTTCGCTCACCGCTCTCCGGGGCAGGTGATCCAGCCAGGACGCTCGCAGCGCGGGATCGAGGGGCCACCGATCGCTCGCGGCAGCGCGCAGGTTCCGGCCGGCGGGTGGCAGAAGCACTGTGCGCACGCTCGATCGCCGAGAAGATCGTCTCTCCTCCTGCGCGAAGCCCACGCCTGCTCTCGACAGTGGTTACAGCCTGCTCACCTCCGTTTTGGAGGCAGCCAGTGCCCGAACCATCCGATGGGCTCGCGAGCAACTATTCGCGGGGCCATCGGGCGACTGCCCCGGTCGGTGCTGCACAGGCTGCTCGACTACGGGCACGGCCGAGCGTCGCTGATCGATCGCTCTCGACCGGTCCGAGTGCAGCGCTGTGTCAGGAGCGAGGGGCCTTGCCAGAAGCACGGCCGAGCGCGAAGCTGACCGGGGAAGCGAGCGAGGGAGGAACAGCCGATGGGAGCGACGAGCGATCTTCGGGAGGTGATCGAGCGCGCCTGCGCCAGCACGGGAGTTCCTGGCATGGTGATCGGGATCCTGACAGCGGACGGGCGCGAGGTGGTGACACACGGGATCGCCAGCCTGGAAACCGGTTGTCCTGTGCGACGCGACACGCTGTTCCAGATCGGCTCGATCAGCAAGGTCTACCTCGCGACGCTGGCGATGCGCCTGGTCGAAGAGGGGAAACTGGCGCTCGATACCCCGGTAGCGCGCATGCTGCCGGACCTGGAACTCGCTGATCGGGAAGCGCAGCACGCGATCACGCTGAGGCATCTGCTCACCCACACGAGCGGGATCGAAGGGGATCGCTTCGACGACTACGGGTACGGCGACGATGCCCTGGCACGCTACGTGGCTGGGCTGGCGAGCGCCCGGCAGATCCATCCGCCGGGTCAGTACTGGAGCTATTGCAACAGTGGTTTCTCGCTCGCCGGGCGCTTGATCGAGGTGGCGACCGGTCGCTCGTTCGAGACGGCGATGCGCGAGTTCATCTTCGAACCGCTCGGTCTGGAACGCAGCTGCTTCCTCGTGCAGGACGTCCTGGGGTACCCGTTCGCGGTGGGGCACCGGACGGACGAGCGGGGGCACGTTCGTGTGGTCCGCGACTTCGCGCTGCCACGCAGCGTCCATCCGGCTGGCGGCATTTGGGCGACGATCGATGACCTGCTCGACTTCGCAGCCTTCCACCTCGGTTTGCGTCAGGTGGCAGCGCCGCCGATCTCCTCGGAAAGCATCACCATGATGCAGGCACCGCAGGTGGCAGCAGCGAACTGGGCCGACTGGTACGGTCTGGGCTGGGCCATCTGGTCGATCGGCTCCGTGCGGGCTGTCGGGCACGGGGGTTCGACGAACGGATATCAAGCCCACCTCGTGCTGTTGCCCGAGCAGCGGGTCGCGATCGCCAGCCTGACCAATCATGAGCAGGGGAGTGCGGCTTACCTCGACGTGGAAACCTGGCTCTTGGCAGAACGGTTCGGCATCCGGCCACCGGCACCCCGCCTGTGCACGTTGCCCGAGCGAGTGCTCCAACGGTATGCGGGCACCTACACGTATCCGTTGGCCCGTTTGACGGTCCGAGCAGTGACGGGTGGTCTGTGGCTGGAGGCGGTCCAAACGCGCGGGCTGAGCCGCGAGGCGCGTGAACGCCCGCTCCCGCCACTCTTTCTCCGGCCGATCGGCGAGCGCGTCTTCGCGACCGGACCGGTACGGGCTGTTCCCAACCGCGTGGACTTCGTCTTCGACGGCGAGAGCGAGCACCCTCGCTGGATCCGGGCCTTCGGTCGTTTGGCCGAACGAGACGCGCTCGTGGAGCACTGACGCACCGCGCGCTCCCGACGAGCGATGCGGGGAACGAGCGGTGGAGCCTCACGCGTCAGGCGCACCGACTCGGGCAAGGCAGTGCGATCGGGACGCTTGTCGACGCGGCGGGCAATCTTTCTCTCACCAAGCCGTCCAGCCACCATCTACCGGCAGGGTGACACCGGTGATCATGGCCGCAGCGTCGGATGCGAGGAAAACGACCGCCGCAGCCACTTCCTCAGGCAGGCCGAGCCGACCGAGCGGGATGCGCCGCAGCACTTCCTCGCGGAAGCCAGGAATCCGCTCGAAGTAGGGACGCGTGAGCGGCGTTTCGACGAAAGTCGGCGCGACGGCGTTGACCGTCACGTTGTACGGTGCCCACTCGATGGCGAGGACTTTGGTGAGCTGGGTGACCGCTCCCTTGCTGGCGCAGTAGGCCGCGCGGTCGGCCATGCCGACCAACCCCATGGTGGAGCCCAGATTGACGATGCGCCCGTACCGCTGGGCCACCATGTAGCGACCGACAGCTTGGCAGGCGAAGAAAAGCCCCTTGGCATTGGTATCGAGGATCGTGTCCCAGTTCTCCTCGGTCACCTCGAGCGCTGGCTGCGGGATGTTGAGACCGGCGCTGTTGACCAGGATATCGATCCGGCCGAAGACACTGTGCACGCGTTCGGCCATCGCGCGGATCTGGCCGACGTCGCGCACGTCGACCGCGATGGGGAAGGCGCGACGGCCACGCTCTTCGATCGCTCGGCAGACCTCCTGCAGGCGATCGAGCGAGCGGCTCGCCACCGCGACATCGGCACCCGCTTCGGCGAGCGCGACCGCACAGGTGTAACCGAGGCCGGACGACGCCCCGGTGACGAGCGCGACCTTGCCGTCGAGCCGGCACTCGAGCAGAACGCGTTCGCTCTTCATTCTCTGCCTCCCGATCATCCCTCGACCGAGCGACAGTGTGACCGAGGAGGCGACGAGCGTGCAAGACACCTGGTAGCGGGCGACCAGCCGAGCGCGGGAAGCGAAATTGTTGCGTTTTTGTAACGTGCCTCTCTTGCACCGGAGCGGTGAATGCGTATCCTGATCTACGAGGCCCCGACGATTCGAGGCCGGGAATCCGAAACTCGCGAGAGGAGTAGGAAACCCGATCCGAGGATCGTCGGGGCCCTCGTCTCGTTCGACCGCCCCGACGACACGAGCCAGCGGAGAGACACTCTCCGGGCGAGAGCAGCTCACCGGCGAGCCGGTTACCAGCGCGTGTGGCCAGTGACCGCTCACCGGTGCTGCGGGCACGAGCAGCTCGACCTGGCTGGAGAAGCTCCGCGTCCGCCCGCGCGCTCCCCGGGTCAATGCAACCCAGCGTGCGCTTCCACGACGCGCAGGAGCGAGGCGAAGTCGAGTTCCGCCTGGCCGCGCGCCATCGCCTCCAGCGCATGCTGACGGACGAGGTCGGCGATCGGCAACGGGGTGTGCGTCGCCTCGGCCAACTCCAGCGCCAAGCGGATGTCCTTGAGCCCGAGCATCAGGCGAAAGCCGGGTGGTTGGAAGCGCTGCTCGAGCAACGCGCGACCGTAGCGATCGACGAGCGGCGAGGAGAAGACGGCGCTGGCGACCTCGAAGAAGCGCTCGCGGGACACGCCCGCCTTGTCGGCTAGCACGAAGGCCTCGCTCAGGAGCTCGACGAGCGAAAGGATGAGGAAATTGCCGGCGATCTTGACGGCATGCGCCTGCTCCGGCCGTTCGCCGATGACGAACTGCTGGGAACCGAGCGCGGCGAAGGCTGGCTGCAGGCGCGCGATCGCCCCGGGCTGGCCGGCGATCACCAGCCGGAGCGCGCCCTGCGCGGCAGCATCGGGGCGACCGAAGACGGGGGCAGCGACATAGTGCTGCCCACGCGTGCGGTGTCGCTCGGCCAGCTCAGCCGAATAGCGGACGCTGAGCGTGCTGGATGCGACATGGATGCCGTCGCGCGGGAGTCCGGCCAGGATGCCGTGCGGTCCGGCGACGACTGCCTCGGTGGCGGCATCGTCGGCCAGCATGGTGAAGACGACACCCACTTCCGCAGCCTCGAAGGGGGTGGCAGCACGCTCGGCACCACGTGCGACCAACTCGTCCGCGCGCTCCGACGTACGGTTCCAGACGACGACACGGTGGCCTGCCCGCAACAATGACTCGACCATGCCGCGCCCCATGTTGCCCAGCCCGACGAAACCGATGTCCATCGCACGACCTCCTCGCCGGATCGACTCGCTCACCTGGTGGTAGCGTACCCGGCCGGGCACCGGTCGGCGAGAGCAGATGGGGAACACGGGTGGAAATCGGGAGAAACGGTATGCAGCGCAGACCGGGTCGCGCGTCGCTTCTCGCTGTCGTCGTCAGTCGTCTCGCGCGGGCTGGTGCGCCGGCGCCGCGAGGAGGCGATCGCGGGCGGCAGTGGCCCGCTCGGCATCGATCCACTCGGTGCACGCGCTCGCCGGACGTCGTGCAGGTGGGGCCGGCAGAGCAGCCGGGTAGCCGACATAGACGAAACCCAGCAGAACGGCGCGCTCCGAGAGACCGAGGAACTCCTTCACTGCCGGATCCTCGATCGCCCGGCCGGTCCGCCAGATGGCACCGAGTCCGAGGGCATGGGCAGCCAGCAGCATGTTCTGGATCGCTGCCGCACCGGCTGCCAACTCGTCCAGCAGGGGGCGAGCGGGATCGGGCTCGACGGCGACCCCGATGAGCACCGGTGCACGGAGGGGCTTCTGGCGGATCGCCTCCCGCTTGGCTGGGGTGAGAGCTGGATCGCGGGCCAGTACCTCACCCAGGGCGACCCGAGCTTCACCGGTGAGGACGAAGAAGCGCCAGGGTTGCGTAAGGTGGTGATTGGGTGCCCAGACAGCCGCCTCGAGCAGCTGTTCGATCAGCTGGCGCGGCACCGGATCGGGCCGCACCTGCTTGACGCTGCGTCGAGTGCGGATCGCCGCGAGGACCGCTTCAGCAACCTGGATCGTCGTCTCGGACACGCACACCTCCTCGTCAGCTCGAGCCAGCGGACGATCATCCAGAACGAGGGTAGTCGATCGCCGCATCGCTGGCCAGCAGTGCCGCCCGGGAGACCCTACCAACACGGTCGGGGGATCAACGAGTGCTTCCCTGGCGGGATCCCTCGTGCCATCCATCGGAAAGGATCAGCCGCTCTGCCATCGTGCGGCGGTCGTGGGGTGCATGGAAACCAAGAGCAGGCTGGCGAGCCATAGAAAGTGGAGCGGTCGCTCCTCGCCGGATTCGCACACCTCGCTCAACGGGTCGACGCCAACCGCGCTGACGAGCTGGTGCGAGCCAGGAGCCAACGTCCTGCGACCAGGCGATCAGCCGACCTCCTGCGGCCGGTACTGGAGCGCCTCGGCGACGTGAACAGCGGCGATCCGCTCCGCGCCAGCCAGGTCAGCGATCGTCCGCGCCAGCTTGAGGACGCGGTGATAGCCGCGCGCCGAGAGCCCCAGCCGCTCGACCGCCGTGCGGAGCAAGCGCTCGCCTGCCTCGTCCAACCGGCAATAGCGGCGGATCTCGGCCGGTGTCATCTCGCTGTTGAGTCGCCGTGGATCGCCGAAGCGGCGTTGTTGCACGGCGCGGGCAGCTTCGACGCGAGCCCGGACCGCCGCGGAAGGCTCGCCGGTCCGGTGGTCGGCTAGCTTGTCGAACTCGACGCGCGGGACAGACAGGTGAATATCGATGCGGTCGAGCAGGGGACCAGAGATCCGCTTCTGGTAGCGCGCGACCTCGTGCGGGCTGCACCGGCAGGCGCGAACCGGGTCACCGTGGTAGCCGCAGGGGCAGGGATTCATGGCGGCGACGAGCAAGAACGAGGCCGGGAAAGTGACGGCGCCGCTGGCGCGCGAGATGGTGACGAGGCGGTCCTCGAGCGGCTGGCGGAGCACCTCGAGGACCCGCGGACTGAACTCGGGCAACTCGTCGAGGAAGAGGACCCCACGATGCGCCAACGTCACCTCGCCGGGCCGGGGCCAGGCACCACCACCGATCATGCCAGCGAAGCTGATGGTATGGTGCGGCGCGCGGAACGGTCGGTGCCGGATGAGCGGTGATCCGCTGGGGAGCAGTCCGGCGACCGAGTAGATCCGGGTGACCTCGAGCGCCTCCTCGCGGGTGAGCGGCGGCAGGATGGTCGGCAAGGCACGAGCCAAGAGCGTCTTGCCGGCACCGGGTGGACCGACAGCGATCACGTTATGCCCGCCAGCGGCCGCCAGTTCGAGGCCGCGCTTGACGTGCTCTTGCCCTTTGATCTCGGCGAAATCGATCCCGCTCACCGGCTCGTCACCCAGCTCGATCGGCGTCGGCGGGAGCGGGGCGATCAGTGCCTGGCCATCGAGATGGGCGACGAGCTCGCTCAAGCTGTGGACGGGGATCACTTCGATCCCCTCGACCAGCGCGGCCTCGGCTGCGTCCTCGGCGGGGACGATGGCACGACGCAGCCCGTGCTCGCGGGCAACACCGACCATCGGCAAGATGCCAGCGGTATGGCGCACCGTCCCGTCGAGCGAGAGCTCGCCCAGTACGACTGTATCGGTGAGATCGGCACTGACCTGGCCGCTCGCCAGCAAGATACCGAGCGCGATGGGAAGGTCGTACGCTGGCCCCTCCTTGCGGATGTCGGCCGGAGCGAGATTGACGGTGATGCGACCGCTCAGCGGAAAGCGTGCTCCGCTGTTGCGGATCGCCGCGCGGACGCGCTCGCGCGCCTCCTGGACAGCGGCGTCCGGTAGGCCGACGATGGTCAAGCCGGGATTGCCCGGCCCGATGTCGACTTCGACTTCGACCAGCACTCCTTCCAGACCGACGACTGCCGAACTGTGGACGCACGCGAGCACGCGAACTCCTCTCGTTCCGGACACGGGCCGACACGACGCTCATTCTACTGGCTGGTCGGCCACTGGAGAAGGACGGTCAGACGGGGGTGGATAGACGACGATGGCCTGGCGCGTCATGGTCGCGAGGGTGGGAGCGAGCTGCGCCGCCTCGGACTCGGTGTAGACGTGTGGTTCGACGCGCGGCAGACCGGCGGCAGTGAGCATGCGCCAGGCGATCGCGAAGGCGTCGGCGCGCGGCGGGTCAGCGTAGATGACGAGGACGTCGACATCGCTGGCCGCAGTGGCGCGACCCTGAGCCCAGGATCCGAAGAGGGCGAGCCGGCGCAGTGGCAACTCCTGTACCAGCGCGCGGGCAGCCTGATCGAGCTGGGCCACGAGCTCAGGGAGCGCCAGGTTGGGCCACGAGACGCGCACAGAAGTCGAGGATTCGTTCGGCATGGGCGAGGGCCCTTTCCGCTTCCACTCGCGTGTAGAGGATGCGGGGAGCGCCTGCTGGATGCGCATCGGGACAGCGAGCCGCGATGTATCCCTTGTCGCGTTCGAGCGCGGTAGCGATGAGCTCGTCGGGAACCGGCAAGCGCTCGGCCAGCGCCCGGAGCAGCCCGGCTACCGCATGGCCCCAGGCTTCGGCCCCGAGTCGTTGGAGCGCAGCCTTGGCCGCTTTCTCGTCTGCTTGCTGGGCTGCGAAGACTGTCCAGTCGAAGAAACCGCCAGCAAAAGCGTAGCGGGCCAGCACGAGATCGCCCTCGGCCTGCTCCAGCCAGTCGCGACTCCGTTCCACGCGCATCCTCCAGCGTTGAGGATAGCAGAGTGGTCGACCGATCCGACACGCCGCACCCGGACAGCGTTGCCGTGGCCGCGGACACGAGCGTGGAGTGGGAAACGTGACCGAGCGACGCAGCGGGTTGGGACGACGCTTGGCTCGGCGAGTCCGCATGTGATACAAAGGGATCGATATCACAGCGCGAGCGGGGAAATCGCGGGAATGCGTCGCTGACTGTCCGCACGCGGCACTGGAGGTGCTGCCGAGGCGCGCAGACGGGGGGCAGGGGCCGTTACAAATCCGTTACGAATCGTGTCCGAGCCCTTGACATGAGTCGTATCATTGCGCTATACATGAACGAGGAAACGACGAGGCGATCGAATGACTCGTCGGGTACGGAAAGGAGGGACGGCGATGTTGGAGCGGTGGAATCCCGTTGCGGAGGCGGAGCGGATGCTGACCGAGATGAACCGGTTGATGTCGGAAGTCTTCGAGCGACCGCTCGTGCGGGCACGACTGGTTGCCTGGCGGCCAGCGACCGATGTCTACGAGACCGGTGACGCGCTGGTCATCCGCTTGGCGGTACCCGGAGCGAGGCCGGAGGACCTGGAGGTCACGGTCGAGCAGAACGTAGTGACGATCCGCGGGCAGTACGGTTATCGGTTGAGCGAGGAGGAAGCGAAGCAAGCGACCTGGTACCGGCGGGAGATCGCGAGCGGCGAGTTCGCTGAGAGCATCACGCTGCCGGTGCCGGTCGACATCGAGGGCGCCAAGGCGACGGTCGAGAACGGGATCATCACGCTGACCTTCCCGAAGGCTGAGGAAGCGCGCGTCAAGCGGATCCCGATCCAGGTGGCGCGGTGAGTTCCGGGGCAGCGGAAGGGAGGGAGGAACGATGGCACGGGTGCGGACCGACGAGGAAATCCATCAGGACGTCCTGGACGAGCTCGATTGGGACCCAGAGGTCGATGCCAAGGACGTCGGCGTGACCGTCCATGACGGCGTAGTCACGCTGACCGGAACGGTCGACAGCTTCTTGAAGAAGTGGGCTGCCGAGCGTGCCGCCCTGCGGGTCGAGGGAGTGCGGGCAGTCGTCAACCATATCGAAGTGGTGCCGCGTGGTCTGGGCGTGCGGACGGACGAGGACATCGCCCGGGCGGTGGCGACCGCGCTGGAAGAGAACCCGGCGATTCCGCACGAGCGGATCAAGATCCGGGTCGAGGAAGGCCGGGTAACGCTGGAGGGCGAGGTCGACTGGCACTACCAGCGACGCGAGGCAGAGGAGACGGCGCGGCGCATCACCGGCGTGAAGTCGGTGATCAACCTGATCACGGTGCGGCAGCCGACGGTCGCGCCGGAGGACATCAAGCGGCAGATCGAGCAAGCCTTCGTCCGCCATGCCGAGATCGATGCCGAGAACGTCCAAGTGCGCGTCGAAGAGGGTGGACACGTGATCCTCTCCGGGACAGTGCGCTCCTGGGCCGAGCGCAAGGAGGCCGAGGAAGCAGCCTGGCGCGCACCGGGCGTCACCAAAGTGACCAACTTGATCCGCGTCCAAGTACCGTGAAGCCGGTCCAGCGAAGACGCGAGCCCCGGGGTCAGCCCCGGGGCTCGTCCTTTCCGAGCAAGACAGTGCGATCGCGCGCACGCCGTCGGCTCTCCGGTTCGTGAGGCGAGTCGCAGCAGACTTCGGGGGACGTCGCCTGCTCGGACAGTTCCGGCCAGTTTCTCCGACAGCCGGCGGGAATCGGCCGAGAGGGGTTCCGACACGAGGACGAAAGCGCTCGCGCGACCTTACTCGAGCACCGGAACGGTCACGCACGAGGCGCGCTGCTCGATCGCGTCCACAGGCAATCAGGCAGTCTGGACCAGACCGACTCTTGACGAGCGGGCTGCTCACGCGTACGCTACTGATGTGGCTTCCGGGAACGGTCGGGCTGAACGGCGAAGGCGAAGCGAACCGGCAAGCCACTGAAAACTGAGATGACGATGTCGCGCGACGCACAGGCTGCGGAGCGTGTGGTATTTTCTTTTTTGGTTACGCGTATTGCGGCGAGACGCAGAGCTCGAGCGGCATGACGGAAAGGGGGCGAGAAGCGAGCGGGCCGGGTAGAGTGAGCATGCTCGTCGAGATCGAGTTCGCGCGAGGGCGCAATCGGGAGACACCGGGAGAGGTAGACGATCGAGAACAGTGTTGCGAAAGAGGAGGAGATCCGATGGCTGACGAGGCTCGGATGTTCGGGCGGACACTTTCACGACGCGCTGTTTTGCGGGGTGTGGCAGCCGGGCTGGCGGTGCCAGCAGTGAGCGCGCTCCTCGCCGCCTGCGGCGGTGGTCAGGCCACGCCGACGCCAGCTCCCGCTCCGGCACAGACACCGGCTGCAGCGCAGACGCCCGAAGCAGCGCAAACACCGGCAGCCAAGCCGGTCACGTTGGCGATCCTGCACTTCAGCGTGATCGAAGGAACTACCTGGTCTGGGGCCCATGACCGAGCAGGGAAGCGACTGGCTGAGAAGTATCCGAACCTGAAATATATTTACCGCGAGCAGGTGGGTCCTGACCAGACGGTTCCCTTCGCCGAGGAGATGATCGCCAAGGAGAATGCCGACATCATCGTCGGCAATGCCGAGTTCATCGGGATGCCGCTGCTGGATATCGTCGACAAGTACCCCGACAAGATCTTCGTCGCGGTGACGACCAGCGACCTGACCACGCGGCCCAACTTCATCCGCATCTTCCCGCGGCAGTACCAGTCGCTCTACCTCGAGGGACTGATCGCAGCCGCACTGACCAAGACGGGGAACGTCGGGATCGTCTCCGCCTATCCGAACCTCCAGGTGCTGCGGCGGCAAGCCGGCTTCGTGCTCGGCGTGCAAGAAGCTGCCGAGAAGCTGAACAAGGACGTCAAGGTTCACATCAAATACGTCGGCGACTGGTACCTGCCGGCCGAAGAGCGAGCCGTCGCCGAAACGTTGGCCACGCAGTACAACTGCGACGTGCTCACCCAGCAGACCGACTCGGGCTCGACGCTGGATGTGTGCAAGGCACGCGGGCTCTGGTTCGTCGGCAAGGACATGGACACCGTCTGCTTCTACAAGTGGGCGACCACCGACACGGTGGCTATTTCCTTCGATACCCGGTGGGAGGTCGTTTACGATAAAATCATCCAGGCCTTCCTGAAGGGAGAGAAGCCACCGGAAATCATCTTCCCGGGGATGGAGTCGTCGATCACGCTGGCCGACGGGACCGAGGTCACGACGACCGACATCATGAACGACTGCAAGGTCGGTATCGATGCGATCAGCCCGAAGGCTCGGGAATTGCTGCCGAAGGAGATCATCGATCTCGTCGCGGAGCGGCGCGAGGGAATGCGCAAGGGAACGTTCGACCCCTTCACGGAGCACGCACTGGTGAGCAACGGGACGGGGCTGGAAGTCGAGGGACTCCCCATTCCGCCGAAGGGGACGGTCGTCAAGAAGGCGGGAGAGAAGCCGACGGACGAGTTCCTGCTGCAGAAGATCAACTTCGATCTGGACGGCGTCAACATCCTGCCTTGAGAGCGAGAGACGGAAGGATGCGTGGACGGGCGAGAGTCGGATGGCGCGTGTGCGCTGGGGCGACCCTCGCCCGTCACCTGTGCATACGGTCCTGAAGCATGGGAGCGACGATGGGTGGAGACGGAGCTGGGCGCATCGTGTTGGAAGCGCGCGGGATCACCAAGCGCTTCGGGACGGTGGTCGCCAACGATCACATCGACCTCACCATCCGGGCTGGCGAACTCCACGCCATTCTCGGCGAGAACGGCGCCGGCAAGACGACGCTCATGCGGATCCTCTTCGGGGAACTCCAGCCGGACGAGGGAGAAATCTACCTGAACGGGCAGCGTGTCCACTTCCGCAGCCCGCGCGATGCGCTCCGCCACGGCATCGGAATGGTCCACCAGGAACGGAAGCTGATCCCGGCGCACACCGCGTTGGAAAACATCGTGCTGGGTCACCCCAAGACGCGACCGATCCTGAACCTGAAAGAGGCCGAGCGTGACGTGCAGGCCCTCTGCGAGCGCTACGGTTTCCGCATCCCGCTGCATGCCAAGGTCTGGCAGCTTTCGGAGGGTGAGAAACAGATCGTCGAGATCCTGAAAGAACTCTATCAGGGTGCTCGCATTTTGATCTTGGACGAGCCGACCTCCGTGCTCTCTCCACCGGAGATCGTCAAGCTACTGGAATCGCTCACCAAGATGGCCAAGGAAGACCTGGCCGTCATCCCCTTCATCACGCACAAGCTCCCAGTCGTGCTGGAGTACTGTGACCGGGTCACCATTTTGCGCCGCGGCCGCGTCGTGGCGGAGATGGAGACGCGCCACGCGACCGAGCAAACGCTGGCTTCGGCGATGGTGGGGCGCGAGGTCATGCTCCAGCTGGAGCGGGTCGACGTACCTCTCGGTGAGCCGGTCGTGCAGGTGCAGGATCTGTGGGTACGCGACGACCGTGGCCTCTTCGCCGTGCAGGGGCTCTCCTTCGAAATCCGTGCGGGCGAGATCTTCGGCCTCGCCGGCGTGGCGGGAAACGGCCAAGAGCCGCTGGCGGAAGCGTTAGCTGGCTTACGGCCCGTCGAGCGAGGCTCGATCATGCTGGGTGGGCGAGACATCACGCGAGCGTCGGTGCTCGAGCGCTGGCGGAACGGACTGGGTTACATTCCCACCGAGCGGCGCGACGTCGGATCGATCCCCAACTTCTCGTTAGTGGACAACGTGCTGCTCAATTACCACTTCGAGCCAGAGTTCTCGCAGTGGGGCGTGCTCGCGACTGGTCGAGCTCGCGCTCTGACAGAGCAGATTCTCCGGGAATACAGCGTGGTCGCAGCTGGACCGGATGCGCCGGCTCGCTCCCTCTCTGGTGGAAACCTGCAGAAGGTGATCCTGGGGCGAGTTCTCTCGCGCCGACCGCGTTTTCTCATCGCGTGCCTGCCGACACACGGGCTGGATGTGGGAGCCGCCGAGTTCGTCCAGCAACGCCTGCTGGACGCCAAGCGGGAAGGAATGGCGATCCTGTTGATCTCGGAAGACTTGGACGAGATCCTGGCGCTCAGCGACCGGATCGCGGCCATCTACGAGGGACAGTTCACCGGCATCGTGCCAGCGCGCGAGGCCACCAAGGAACTCGTCGGTGAGCTGATGGCTGGACTGCGACGGGAGCGCGTATGAGGGCAGTCATCGGAAACTACGCGATACGGATCGAGCGACGCGCTGACCTGCGCTGGTGGCACACGGTCGTGGCCTCGATTCTCGCGATCCTCGTCTCCCTCTTCCTGGTCGGCTTTGCCTTCCTTCGGGTGGGAGCTGACCCGCTCGAGGTCTATCGGGAGATCATCGCCTACGCGTTCGTGAGTTCCTTCGGTTTGCCACAGACGATCAACCGGGCGACGTTCGTCCTGCTGGCCGCCTTCGCATTGATCGTGCCGCTGCGGGCCGGTCTCTGGAACATCGGGATGCCCGGGCAGTTGTATGCCGCGACGCTCGCCGCCTTTGGGGTCGCCTACGCCTTCGGTGCCAAAGCATCGGTGAACGTCCAGCTCAACGGTGCGATCGTCATCCCGCTGATGGTCGTCGCGGGTCTGATCGCGAGCGCGCTGTACGGAGCGATCGCGGGATTCCTGCGCGGACGTCTCCAAGTGAACGAGATCGTCACGACGATGATGCTCAACTGGGCCATGCTCTGGATCGTCGCCCACATGATCCGCGAAGGTGGCCCCTTCATGGGTCGAACAGCGGAAGGCGAGGGGTTCACGTTGCCCACTGCGATCCGCATTCCCCAGATATTGGGGCTGCCGTTGACCGTCTATGCGGCGGTGCTCCTCGCGCTCGTTTTGACCTGGTTCCTGGCCAAGACGACGTTGGGCTATCGCATCAGGACGTTCGGGGAAAGCCCCCGGGCAGCCGAGCACGGGGGGATCGACGCGACTCGGATCAGCACCCTCGTCTTCGCCTTGGGCGGGATGTTCGCTGGGCTCGCGGGTCTCCATTACTTTACTGGTGTGCGGGGGGTCTACAAGATTCCCAAGAATTACGGCGAGTTCGCCGATTTCAGCTTCTACGGCTTGATCACTGGATTGATCGCGCGCAATAACCCGATCGCGGCCATTCCGGTGGCGATCCTGTTCGGCGGCGTTTCGGGCGGAGCGCGTTTCATGCAGGGGAAGCTCCGCTTGGCCTTCGGGATCGATTACGCGCTGCTCGGCGTTTTGATGATCATGATGGTCGCCTTCCAGGCGTTGGCGCAGTATTCGGTGCGGATCGAGCGGGCGGTGACCGCGCCAGCTCGGCAGGTGGGGCTGGAGAGGGGCGAGAGCCGTGTCGAGTCTCCTCGTCATTAGTCTCGCAGCAGCGGCTGTCTTCGCCATCGCGGCGCTCGGGGAACTACTCGAGCAGCGGGCAGGAATCCTGAACGTGGGCCTCGAGGGAGTGATGCTTCTCAGTGGGACCTTCGGCTTCATCGTTGCCAAAACGAGCGGGAGCTACCTCCAAGGGTTCACGATCGCCATCCTGACTGGTGCGCTGGTCGGGCTCCTGCACGGCTTCTTTTCCATCACCCTGGGGAGCAACCAAGTCGTCAATGGAATGGCGATCTGGATTCTCGGCTTCGGGCTCACGACCTACATCGGGTATCCCTACACCGGGCCGCTGGGGCTGAAACCGTTCCCGACGCTCGGCGGGCTTCCCACGTTCTTCGTCGTGGCGCTGGTGCTGGCGGTCGCCATCTGGTTCCTCCTCTTCAAGACGCACCTCGGGCTCAAGCTCCGCTCGGTCGGCGAAAACCCCTCCGTCGCGGAGGCCTCGGGCATCTCCGTTACGGGGATGCGCTATTTGGCAGCCGTTCTGGCCGGTATGCTGGTCGGGCTGGGGGGTGCCGTCTACTCGCTCGTCTACAATCCGGTGTGGAGCTACAACTATTTGCAGGGTTGGGGATTCATCGCGCTGGCGTTGGTCTTCTTCTCGCTCTGGAACCCGTTCCTGGTCGTCGTCGGCGCGATTTTCTTCGGGATTCTCTGGCAGCTTTCGCTCTATCCGGAACTCCTGTTCCCGAATATCTTCTCGCGCTACATCTGGCGAGCGATGCCGTTCCTCATCACGATCATCGTCTTCATCCTGCTCTCCACTCGCTGGTTCCGGCTGCGTTGGGGCGCGACCAAGCCGGAGGCGCTGGGGATCGCGTACGAGCGTCAGGGCTGACCAGAGCGGCCTCGGCGGGAGCGGGGCGGGCGCCTGAATCGCCCGCCCCGTCGCGTCGCAGCGACGAGTTCCGAGGGAGTCGGGCCAACCAGTGGCCAGTACGTCCTCTGCCTCTTGCCCATCACTGCTTTGCCGAGTCAGCTGACTCGGGGACGAAGCCGAAGCGCTGGACCGGCTCCAGTCCGGGGGATACGGACCTCGTCTCCTCGGGTGTCGATTCCAGGACGCGCCACGACCGCGGTAGCCGAGACTGCAGGAGATCGCGGAAAGGCGGAACCACGGCTTGGGCGAGCGGCGAAGTCGCGCGCTGTTCGCGCAGGAGCGCGATCTCGTCCGGTCGCAGCTCCCCGAGGAGCGAGAGGCCGGCCTGACCAGCCCCGACCAGGAGATAGCGCTCACCTACCCGGACGATATGGATCACCCCGCTCCCCGCTAGCGACAGCGTCTCCACCAGTTCCAAGAGCTGGGACTGCGAGACGCTCGCGGCGACCCGGCGGTTGAGCGAGCGGAGGATGCGGATCGTGGCATAGGCAGCGACGACGACGATCACGGTCGGGACGAGCATCGCTGCGAAGAGATCCCAGAGCGAGGAGCCGGGTGAGACATCAGTTGGCTGCTGGGCCAGCTCCGCATACCCGCGAGCGAGGAACTCGCCGGCAGGAGCAGTAGGGGCCGGTGGGGCCGGGCTCGGTGAACGGCTGACTGACCAACTCATACCGGCGAGGAGAGCGAGTACGAAGACGAACGCGAGGACGGCCCACTGGCGAGGGAGACGGGAGGGACGAGGCAGACGGGGCGTCACGTGCCGCCACCCTCCGCCAGCCGCTTCTCGGGCGAGACGATCTCGGTGATGCGGACGGCGAACTTTTCGTCGACGACCACGACCTCGCCGCGGGCGATCAGCGTCTTGTTGATGGTCAGCTCGACCGGCTCACCCGCGAGGCGATCGAGTTCCACGACCGAACCGGGGCGCAGACCGAGGATGTGCTTGATGCGCATGCGGGCCGAACCGAGTTCGGCAGTCAGCTCGACTTCGACGTCGCGCAAGAAATCGATGCTCTGGCGACCGTTGCCGATCGGCTGGTCGCGCAGGTCGACGAAGCGAGCTTCCTGGACCGGAGTTTCTGGGGGTCGAACAGAGCTCGGCTCCTGGCCGCGGTTCAGGGTGTCGTCACGGTCGGCCATAGGGCAGTGCCTCCTTCCTGATCGAGCTCCTCGTCGCGTGGCCATTCTTCGGTGAGCGTCCCAGCGATGCGAATCGCGAGAGAGCGCCCGCGCTGACCGGGGAACGCATAAAAACACGGTTCGTTCTCGACGAAGACGGCGAGGGGAAACGAGACGTCCTGGTCGAGTACGAGGACGTCGCCAGGCTCCAGCGCCAGCAGTTCCTGCACGGTAAGGCGAGCGCGACCGAGTTCCACCCGTACCTGGAGCAGGACTTCCTCCAGTTGCGCAGTGAGATCGGCGATCACCTGAGGAGAGGTCGCGCGCCGGGGATTGGCGAAGAGGACCCGCGCATTGAGACGGGGCAAGACCGGCTCGAGGGTCGAGGCGGGCAGGACGACCGTGAAGGTTCCTTCGCTCTCGAACAAGCGTACCTGGTGCTGGACGAGCAGAACGATCTCGCTCGGCATCAGTCCCTGGATCTGCTGACCGGAGAGGACGACCTCGCACGGCTGAGGATGGAGACGGATGACCTGTTCCCAGGCGCCAGCCAACTCACCGAAGAGGCCGTTCCCGAGTTCCCGGAGGAGCAGCAGCTCGATCTCGGTGATCGTCGTCGCCGTGAACGGTGGGCGCTCTTCGCCAACGCCGCCGAGCATGCGGTCGACGAGACGCGAAGCGGTCGCGAAATCGATTTCGAAAATGATGCGGCCGACCAGCGGCTCGAGCTCGGCCAGGCAGAGGACGACCTGCGAAGGCAGGCGATCCAGGTAATCGCCGAGCGTCGTCTGCTCGATCTGCCCCAGTTCGCAGTGAACTGCCGAGCGGACTTGAGCAGAGAGATAGTTGGAGGCGAAACGGTCGAAGGCCTCGTGAATGCTCTGGATCGAGCGGATATGGTCTTTGGAGAACTTATCCGGACGACGGAAATCGTAGGGGATCGGCTTACCACGCTCGCGGCGAGCGGCTCGTGTCGTCGGTCGGGTGCGACTGAGCGACATGCGAGCCTCCTCACTGGATCACGAACTGCGTGAGATAGACCTCGGTGACTTTGTAGTCACCGAAAGCAGGCTGGAGCTTCTCGCGGAGTTCGGCCTTGAGGTGTTCTTTGCCGTCCGGTGTCGCGAGTTCGTCGACCGTCTTGGACGTGAGCACCATGGTCAGCGTGTCCTGGATCTTGGGCCAGGAGTGTTCGAGTTCAGCACGCAGCGGATCGGTTTTCCCCCCGCCACCATGCCCACCGCCCCCGCCTGCGGCGGTGAGACGCTCGTAGGTTTTCTGGTCGACAGCGACTTCGACGACGATTTCCGTCTTGAGATAGCGATAGCCACCGGGATCCGCCAGATTGACGATCCGCTCGCCGAGCGAGACGGTGAGGTGATGCTCGGCCGGTGCCGCCGACTTTCCTCCGTCCCCGGACTGGTTGATGGTGATGTTCAGGACGAAGGGTGCTGCCCCAGCACCACCGAGGAGAAAGAAACCGGCACCAGCGACCACCAGAACAAGCGGAATCACGAGCAGCAGAAGTCGTTTCTTGAGTAACCGCTTGATCATCCCCGTCTCCCTCGATCACGGGCCGCCGAGTGTCGGCTGGACGATCACGATATCGACTCGCCGGTTCTTGCGTCGCCCTTCCACCGTTTCGTTGGAGGCCCGAGGCCGAAACTCTCCATAGCCAGCGGCACTGAGGCGTTGGGGCGGCAAGCCAGCCACATCGGTGAGATACCGCACCGTGTTGACGGCACGCATAGCCGAAAGCTCCCAATTGTCGGGGTACGAGCCGGGTGGAGGTGGGGTACTGTCCGTATGCCCCTCGACGCGGATCGGGTTGGGCAAAGGCTCGATGATGGCCGCGATCCCGTCCAACACGCGCTGGGCCTCGGGACGGAGCTCAGCTTGACCGGGTGGAAAAAGGATCGCATCGGAGAGATGGATGACGATCCCCTCGCTCGTCAGCTCGACCTCAGCACCCTGCCGGTCGAGACCGAGCCGAGTGAAGAGGGAAGCCACTTGCGCGCGCACACTCAGGTAGGCATTGAAACGGGGATCCCGCTCGAGAGGCGTGACCACCGACTGGCCAGGCGGCGGAGCGGTGAGCACATCCAGATTGAAGGCAGCCCGCAAGGAACTCGCCACCTGGCGAAACTTGGCCAAGTCGGCCTGCGAAATCGAGTACATGACAACGAAGAAGACCAGTAGCAGCGTGATGAGATCGGCATAGGTGATGAGCCAGCGTTCCAAGTTCTCGTGCTCGCCTTCATGATGCCGCTGGCGTCGTGCCATGGCCGATCACTCCCCACCCGGCGCCATCGCCCGAGCACCGGCGGGAGCGGCCTTCGGCTCGCTCGCGCGCGCCTGCGGTGGAAGGTGCACGAGGAGCTTTTCGCGGAGCATGCGCGGGTTCTCGCCGGCCTGGATGCCCAGGATCCCCTCGATGATGAGCTGCCGTTCGGCAACTTCCTCCTTACTGCGGAGCTTGAGCTTGTTATGGATCGGCAACCAAAGGACATTTGCTGATGCCACGCCGTAGAGCGTGGCCAGGAAGGCGACAGCGATGGCTGGACCGAGTGAACTCGGGTCATCCAATGAACTCAGGACATGGACCAGCCCCATGACTGTTCCGATGATCCCCATGGTGGGTGCGAAACCGCCCATCGTCTGGAAGATGCTGTACCCGCGGGCGTGACGCTGCTCCATCGCTTCGACATCAGCCCAGAGGATCTGCTCCGTCAGCTCAGCATCGGTGCCATCGACGACCAGCATGATCCCCTTCTTCAGGAAAGGATCTTCGATCGGGTGGTTCTCGAGGGCGAGAAGGCCATCGCGGCGGGCGATCTCGGCCAGCTTGACGATCTCTTCGACGAGGACAGCGCGACGGTCAGGCGGGGTCTTGATCGCCTTCATGATGAGCTTGGGCAGGCCGAGCATGTCATTGAGTCCATAACTCGTAAGCGTCGCACCGAACGTCCCGCCAAAGACGATCATGAAGGCCGTGATCCCGAGGAGGGAGGTCAGGTGCCCTCCCTCCATGACGAAAGCGACGAGCAGCGCTGCGAACCCGAGCACGATCCCCAGTATGGTGGCGAGATCCATCCTGGCTGCTCCTCCTGTCCCTCAATCGTCGTGCTCACCGCGAGAGAGTAGGCCACGCACCGCGTCCGGTTGCCCGCCGAGTCCTCGCCGATAGGCCAGCACGCGGTCGATGACCTCATCGACCGGCTCGCGGACCATGAGACGACGCCGGGTCACGAGAACGATGACCGTCTCGGGCACAGCCTCGACGGTTTCGATGAGTTCGGCATTGACGACGACCCGGCTTCCGTCCAGCCGCGTGACCGTGATCATGGCCTGTCCCTACTCGGCACCACGCTCGCGCGGTGCCGCACTGAGCATTTCGGCAGCAGGAGCTCGCGTGCTCGCCAGCCAAAAAGTCCTAGACACCCTGTTCCTGGGCACTATCCGAACACCGACCCACGCACCCTAGGAGAAAAGGACGAGCGTCCCGCTACAAAACCCGACAGGCTCCGGATGGAGATGGTCCGGCGGATGAACTAGGGTGGGCGCGTAGAAACGGCTCACACGGGATGCGTGGGGCGAGGCATGCGGGACGAGGCGCACTTGCGAGCGAGCGAGCCGAAGCGACCACTGCGGTGGAGCGCGCTCGCCGCTGGCGTGCTGGGAGCGATGGCGAGCAGCGCCTGCGCCTTCCAGGCAACGATGGGCTCCACCCAAATCCAGGTGCAGAGTCAAGGAGGAAGCGGCACCAGCAATCCGGTCGCGGCAGGACTGGAACTGGTCTTCTTGCTGACGCTGGTCAGTCTCCTGCCGACGATCCTGATCGTGATGACCTCGTTCACGCGGATCGTGATCGTGCTCTCCTTCGTCCGCTCGGCGATCGGCGTCCCACAGCTTCCGCCGAACCAGGTCCTGATCGGGCTGGCACTCTTCCTGACCGTGTTCGTCATGGCCCCGACTTGGCAAGCGGTCAACCGCGATGCGCTCCAGCCGTACCTCCGGGGCGAGATCGACCAGCGGACCGCGCTCGAGCGCGGGCTGCAGCCGCTGCGCACCTTCATGTTCCGACAGACGCGGGAGCGCGACATCGCGCTGTTCATGAGCCTCGGCAATTTGCCGCGCCCGCGGACACCGGAGGACGTCCCGACCTGGGTTCTGGTCCCGGCCTTCATCCTGAGCGAGCTGAAGACAGCCTTTACGATGGGATTCGTCCTCTTCATCCCCTTCCTGGTCATCGATCTGATCGTGTCCAGCACGCTGATGGCGATGGGGATGATCATGGTCCCGCCGGTCGTCATCTCGTTACCGTTCAAGCTGTTGCTCTTCGTCATGGTGGACGGTTGGGACCTTTTGGTCCGCTCCCTGGTCGTCAGCTTCGGCACTGGTTAGGAGACGGCGGATGAACGAGGCGCTGTTGCTCGAGCTGGCCCGGGCCGCGATCACGACGACACTGTTGGTTTCGGCCCCCATCCTGCTCACCATCCTGGTCGTCGGGCTTCTGGTGAGCGTGCTCCAGGCGGTCACGCAGGTGAACGAGCAAACGCTCGTCTTCATCCCGAAGATCGTCATTACCTTCCTGATCCTGCTCTTCGCGGGATCGTGGATGGGTCGCCAGCTGGCGACCCTGGCGACCGAGCTGTTCCTTCTCTTGCCGGCGTTGCGTCGCTGAGGATCGTACATGGAGGTCACTACACCGCTCATCCCGAGCTCCATCGCCCTGTTCGTCCTGGTGGTCACCCGGGTCGGGCTCGTGCTCTCGCTGCTTCCAGGGTTCGGAAGCCAAGCAGTGCCCCTGCCCACTCGCGTCGCGCTGGCCGTCGTCCTGGCGCTGGCACTGGTCCCCTTCGTCCCGACCGATGCGAGCGGGCTCAGCGATCCGACCGTCTTCGCAGTCGCCCTGGCACGCGAGTTGGTGACGGGTCTGGCGCTGGGATTGGCGGTGGCCGCCGTGTTCGCTGCGGTGGAGATGGCGGCCTCGCTCATCGGCTACCAACTCGGCTTCGGATTGGCGGCGACGTTCAACCCAGCCTTCGGAACTAGTGGCACAGCCCTGAATACGCTCTACTTGGCGTTGGCAGCACTGGTTCTGTTCGGCACGAATGGGCACCACCAGCTGGTCGCAGCACTCGCCCGTAGTCTGATCCTGCTGCCCCCGGGAATGGCTGCTCCGGACGCCGATACCCCGCGCGCGGTCATCGCCCTGACCGGAGCCATGTTCAGCGATGCGCTCCGGATCGGGCTCCCGATCGCTGGCTCGCTCCTGGTCGCGGATATCGGGCTGGGGCTGCTCAACCGCATGGTACCCCAGATGAGCGTCTTCTTCGTCGGGCTTCCGGCCAAGATCCTGCTCGGTTTTCTCGTCCTGTTGCTCTCTCTCCCCTTTCTCCTGCAGATCCTGGTGCACGTCACGAGCGATGGTCTCCTGAACGTCCTGACGCGCGTGATCTGGGCCGCGAGGTGAGGGATGGCGAGCGAGCGCACCGAGCGCGCCACACCACGCCGACGCCAAGAGGCCCGCAAGCGTGGGCAAGTCCCGCGCAGTGCGGACCTGACGTCGGCGCTGGTCGTCTTGTTTGGGGCCTTCTTCCTGCCCTGGTACGCCGGTGCAGCGGGGCAGACACTCTGGGACTATCTCGAACGCGCTTTCAGTGGTCCCTTGCCGCGCGATCTCACTGGACCGGACATCGTCGCGCTGGCTTGGGCGAGCGGGGCGACGATTCTGAAGCTCGCGCTCCCCATCCTCGGACTCTTCGCCTCGGTCGGTGTGGCCAGCACGCTGGTGCAAGCGGGCTTCGTCTTCGCACCAGCAGTGCTCAAACCGGACTGGCGACGGATCGATCCGATCGCCGGCTTCCAGCGGCTGTTCTCCCGACGAGGCCTCTTCGAGACCGGCAAGGCGCTGCTCAAGATCGCCATCGTGCTCGCGGTGACGTATCCGCTCATCCAACGGGATCTGCCGCGCTACGCCGATCTGACCGGCGCGGAACCGGCGGCCATCGCGCAGGTGATCGGGCAGAGCATGCGCGACTTGGCGCTGCGGATCGGAGCAGCCTATCTGGCGCTGGCGATCCTGGACTACGCGTTCCAGCGCTGGGACCTGGAGCAGCGCTTGCGGATGACCCGCCACGAACTCAAGGAGGAGCTCCGACAAACGGAGGGGGATCCCGAGATCAAGGCGCGGATCCGGCGCCTGCAGCGGCAGATGGCGATGCGCCGGATGATGGCTCAAGTTCCCAAAGCGACCGTGGTGGTGACCAACCCGACCCACCTGGCGGTCGCCTTGCGGTACGAGCCAGGGAGCATGCGTGCGCCGGTCGTGGTCGCCAAGGGGGCAGGGGCAGTCGCCGAACGGATCACTGCGATCGCGCGCCAGCACACGATCCCGGTCCTCCGCAACCAGCCACTGGCGCAAGCGCTCTACCGGACAGTCGAAGTGGGGCAGGAGATTCCGGTCACGCTCTACGAAGCGGTAGCCGACATCATCGCCTACGTCTACCGGCTGCGCCGGGCCAACGCGCCGGTCCGCAGCGAGACGCCGCCGACGGGCGTCACGTGACGAGCTGAAGGGAGAAACGATGGCGAGCACGCCGACAGCCAGCGGCAATCGCGCCGAGCCGGTGAGCGGCATCCGGCGACTCGTCCGCTACAGCGACGTTGCCCTGGCCGCGGGCGTCGTGGCGATCGTCGCTTTGATGATCTTGCCGGTTCCCGCCCACATCCTCGATCTCTTGATCACGACCAACATCGCACTGGCCCTGACCATTCTCCTGGTCTCGCTGTACATCAAGGAACCGCTGCAGTTCTCGGCTTTCCCGACGGTTCTCCTCCTCGCCACGCTCTTCCGGCTGGCGCTCAACATCACCTCCACGCGCCTGATCCTGTTGCAGGGGAACGCCGGTGAGGTGATCAACGCGTTCGGCCGTTTCGTGGTGGGCGGCAATTACGTGGTGGGGATCGTCGTCTTCGTGATCCTGGTGGTGATCCAGTTCGTGGTGATCACCAACGGGGCCGGGCGCGTGGCCGAAGTGGCCGCACGCTTCACGTTGGACGCGATGCCGGGCAAGCAGATGTCGATCGATGCCGACCTCAATGCCGGCCTCATCACCGAGGAGGAGGCGCGACGCCGGCGACAGGAGATCGCTCG
>NZ_JBRBZA010000034.1:0-12637 GCF_053493975.1 Thermomicrobium sp. | reverse complement strand
CTGGAGCGGATGGTCCCGAAAGCTGAGCCCGCTTTCGAAGCACTCGAGATGCAGGAACGAGTGTGGGGACGCCGCTGGGGAGTCGAGAACGACGTCGGACGTCTCCGGCTCTGTGTCATGCACCGTCCCGGGGACGAGATGCTCACCGTCCAGCCAGAGGGGCACTACGACCCGACCATCGGCGCTTACATCGACGAGGAGAACCAGTGGTACTGGCGGGACAGGAACCCACCTGACCTCACCCGCATGCAAGCCGAGCACGACGCGCTGGTGACCGCTCTGCGGGCCGAGGGCGTCGACGTCGTTTTCGTCGACTGCCCACCTCGCGACCCTCATGCCGTCTTCACGCGCGATATGGCGGTCGCCGTCAAAGGGGGTGCCGTCGTCTGCCGTCTCGGCCTCGTCGGGCGCCATCCCCAGGCTGGCCGCCGCGGCGAGGAAGCGTTCATCACCCGTCTCCTCGCCGAACTCGGCATGCCGATCCTACACACCATCCATGGGACGGGACTCCTGGAAGGAGGATCGGTCTGCTGGCTGAATGACTCGACGGTCGCGGTCGGGATGTCCTATCGGCAAAACGAGGCCGGAGTTCGGCAATTGGAGGCCGTCCTCGCCGAGCAAGGCGTGCGCCTGGTCCGGGTTCCTCTCCCAGGCTATGCGCTCCACCTCGATGGTGCCTGCGTGATGGTCGATTACGACAAAGCGCTCATCAACCTGACGCGTCTTCCCTACTGGTTCCTCGATTTGCTCCGCGAACTCGACATCCAGCCCATCCACGTCTGGCCGACCGAGCCACAGGCTGTCAATTGCCTCGCCGTCCGACCGGCCCGGGTGATCATGCCGGCAGGCTGCCCTCGCACACGCGACCGACTCGAGGCAGCAGGCATCGAGACGGTCGAAATCCCGTATGACGAGATCTTCAAAAACGGGGGTGGCATCCACTGTTCTACGCTGCCCCTGATCCGCGATCCGTGAGACCTTTCGAGGGCAAGCGGCACCAGACGACCACCCCATCGATCTCGACGCCGGAACACCGCGCGACCGCCAGCGAGCCTGTTGCTGGAGATCGCGTGCAAAGCTGGCCGCCCAGTCAGAAGACGACCGCGTCGATCACCATCGCGGCAAAGAGCAAGCCGAGATACTGCATGGAGTAGAGGAAGACGCGCTTAGCCAGCCGATCGCTCCGCTCACGATAGAGTCGCGCCACCAGCCAGAGAAAACGGGCACCGAGTACCATCGCTGCTACGAGGTACGGAACGCCCAGTACACCGAGCGGGTAAAAGAGCAAACTCGCCAGCACCATGGCCACTGTATAGGCCAGGATCTGCCGGCGCGTCTCCTCCTCCCCGCGCACCGTCGGCAGCATCGGCACCCCCGCTGCAGCATAATCGCCGCGCTTGTACAGCGCCAGCGCCCAGAAGTGCGGTGGCGTCCAGGCGAAGACCAAGAGAAACATCAGGAGAGCTGGCACACTGACTTGGCCCGTCACCGCTGCCCAGCCGACCAGCGGTGGTACCGCTCCCGCCGCTCCCCCGATCACGATGTTCTGTGGCGTACTGCGCTTGAGCCAAAGCGTATACACGAAGACGTAGAACAGGTTGCCGGACAACGAGAGCACGGCTGCGACCGGATTGACGAACGCGGTCAGAACATAGACTGCCAGAACGCTCAAGACGACACCGAAGAGCAGCGCATATTCCGGGGCCAATCGCCCAGCCGGCAACGGTCGCCGGCGCGTGCGCGTCATGATCGCATCGATGTCCCGATCCACATAGTGATTGATCGCCCCTGCTCCACCGGAAGCGAGCGCTCCACCGACGAGCGTCCAGAACAGCGTCCACAATGACGGCACTCCCTGCGCCGCCACGAGCATCGCGCACAAGGTGGTGACGAGCAACAAGACCATCACACCTGGCTTGGTGAGCACGAAATAGTCGCGCAGCACTTGGCCGAGCGGGCGCCGGATCGCTCCCCGTACCGCGACTCGGTCCTGCTGGTCGGCAGCACTGGCGAACGCGCGGTCAGCCAGAACAGCCAGCACGAGCAGCACCCACACGATCGTCGCAACGGCGAGATGCGCCACGCTCACTGCTGGGTGCAGGCGGAACCAGATATTGGCTGCCCCGACGAAGACCTGAGCGACCATGAGCACCGCTGCTGCCGTGACCAGCCCGACGACCCATGGTGCCTCACCGCGCACTTGCCGCGCCTTCCAGGCGACCCCAGCCACCAGCACGACCGCAACGAGCGCAATCGATCGGTGCGTGAGGTGAACGTCGACATTGGTCCATCCGGTCGCAATCCAGAATCCTCCACAGAACGGCCACTCCGGACAGGCGAACCCCGCACCGCGCTTTGCGGTATAGGCTCCACTGAGCATGAGAAGGAAAACCGCTCCAAGTGCCGCCCCGAGCCAGGGGCGCAAGGGAGAGCGCACGGCCGCTCGGGCGAGGGCCGGAAACCATGTCCGGAAGGCGAAGACGAGAGCGACCCCGAGATAACTCAACGCCACTCCCAGATGGAGCGCAACCACTGCTGCCTCCAGGTGCGTCCAGACGGTGATCGCGCCCAGCATGGCTTGAACGAGCACCAGCCCGACAGCGATGAGCGGCAACCGCACCATCCATCGATCCGGCGAGCGGGTGCGCCAACCCGCCACGACGACCGCCACGGTGAGGAGGATGACAGCCAGCGCGATCAGCCGGTGAACGTATTCGATCCAGGCTAAGAGATCCCAGCCGGGTACGAGACGCCCGTTACAGAGCGGCCACTCCGGGCCACACCCCAAACCTGCTCCGGTCACGCGAACGGTTCCGCCGATCACGATCAGAAGATAGCCAGCGAGCGCGACAGCCAGCGCCAGCCAACGGATGCTCTGACGCTCCTCTCCCATCTCGCGCATGGTGCCCCCGCACTAGAGTCGGTTCCCGACACGACTCGCCAGTAGCGAGTCTACCACCGGTAGCTTACCGGAAGACGAGCGATCGCGCTGTCAGCGTTTATCCGATCTTCCACGGTACTCGGCTCAACTCGAACCAGGAGAACCCGTACAGGAAAATGAACAGAATCAAGAACGCAACCGAGATGACCAGTGTTCCCGGCACCTCGAAGCCCCGATGGGTCATCGTCGCTGGCTCACCAGCACCACCGGCGATGGCTGGATACGGGCTGAAGGCCTCCGGAATGATGCGTCCCACGGCAGGACGCGGTGTCCGCTGACCAACGAAGACGGTCGCCACCGCGACCAGGACGAACATCGCTCCGCCGACAACGGCGATAACGCCACCGATCCCCACCATCGCGAGGAATGCCGCGATCTCAGGCCGGAGTTCCTGCAGGTTCATGCCGAGCACCGGCGCAGTCGAGAAGGTAATGTCCCAGTGACGGCGTGGAACACCCCAATGGCCCGCCAATCCCAAACCGAGACCGAGGATGAGCATGCCGAGGCCAAAGACGTACGGCTGCCACTGGGCGACCCGTCGGAACAAGAGCTGTCGCTGGAAGATGAGCGGCACGAGATAGTAAGAAATCCCCATGAAGGCGGTTGTCGTGCCTGCCACTACTGTCATGTGGAAGTGTGCTGGAACCAGCAACGTGTTGTGCGAAATCATGTTGACTTGCGGTCCACCGATGATCACTCCGCTGATACCACCGAGCAGGCCGAAAAGCACCATGCTCACCACCAACGCGGCGAAGCCTGGCTCACCCCAAGGTGCTCGACGCAGCCACTGGAACAAACCACGGCGGAATCCCCGCTCCCGCAGCGCCAATTCCATCGACGCTGGGATGCTGAACGCATGGATGAGGCTCCCCATCACGGCAGCGTACATGAAGTAGCTCGCATTGACATTCTTGACCCAGGTTCCTAACCCTGGATCGACCAGTAAGTGGTGCATCGCACCCATGTTGATGAACAGCACATAGAGCACGATCGCGATCCGGCTCAATCCCTCGTTCAGCGGTCGAGCCCCCGTGGTTAAGCTGGCCAAGCCATACCAGACACCGACCATAGCAGCCAGATTGACCTGTTGCGCCCCGTGCCCTAGCCCCCAGAACAGCAAGCGATAAATACCAGGATCGACTTCCGGGAGCACGCCGAGCGCCCAAAGCCAGACCGGAAACAGCGCCAATGCCCCCGAAACGAGCGACCAAAGGGCGATGATCGCCGCTCCCATCAAGGCAAACGTAAAGAGGGGCAAGCTTCCCACCTCACCCCGCAGGCGAGCAGCGATGGTGTTCACGAAGAAATGCAGCACGGCCAGAATCGCTCCCACCGCGAACACGAGTACGGCAGCGTAATACCAGTGCGTCTCGGCACGCAACGGCGGATAGGCCGTGAACATCACCGTCGCCTTCCCGCTCAGCATGAGCACGGTAGCCACCACCGACCCGACGAGCATCAACCCGTAAGCAACCCAGCTGAGCCAGGGGATGACCATCCGCGCACTCAGGAGCACGGTACTCGCGAAAATCAGTCCAGCGACCTCGAAGAACAGGATCCAGAAGATCAGCATCACCATGCCATGGGTCGAGACGAACTCGTAATACCGCTGTGCCCCAAGGAGATGGACCGCCTGCCAACGTGTCAACGTCACGAGCAGCGCGAGAAGACCTCCGCTGGCGAGGTAGACGACTGAGGTGACCGCATTCGACATGATCAACCGCTCAGCCGAGCGATCGACCGAGAGCCCCGTGATCTCGCATCGCCGCATCGCTGTCGCCGCGGTCATCGCTGCACCTCACTCCTTGACCACGATCCGGCCGATCATCAGGTGGTGGCCCAACCCGCAATACTCGTTGCAGATGAGCGGGAACTCCCCGGCCTTCTCCGGGGTCAAGGTCAGTACAGTCACGTAACCGGGTAGCACCTGGACATTGATGCTGTGCGGCGGCATCACCAGCGAAAAGCCATGCTGGACATCGCGCGAGCTAATGAGGAAACGATACGTCTGCCCGCGCTGCAGCTGAATGACCGGCTGCCAAGCAAAGGCACGAGCATCCAAGTAGACGTCACCCCCCGGGGGTGGAGCGACCACCGGTACCCCATCCAGCTGGCCGACTTGATACCGCTCGATGAAAGCCTCCGCCTCCGCCGCAAAAGCTGCCGGATCGACGCGATACGAGCTGAGCCGGTTCTGCTCCTGCCCCACGAGCGGCCAGACGAACGCGATCATCACGAACATCGCGATGCCCCAGATGACCACCAGCCAGACCCAGAGCCGCTCATCGGGTCCTAACCGTTCCCACCAAACCCCACGCGGCTTGGCCAGCGCGCTGACCCGACTCGCCATCTCCCACCTCCTGACCAGGTGTCGCTCAGCGGCCGAAAAGCGGGATGAAACCGAGATCGATCAGCCCCCAGATCAGATAAAAGAGGGTAGGGACTACCAGGCCAGCCATGAGCAAGAGGAAGATGTCGTCCAACAGGACTTGCGGCCAGGGTATGCGCTCCGGTCGCTCCCGCTGCTCCATACTCGCCCCTCCGCTTTGTCGCATCTCTACGAACATCGTACCGGGCGAGACAAGAGTCGGTCAAGCACATCCTGAGCACTGGTTGTTACAAACTTGTAACAAGTCATGTTTTCAAACCGTGTAGTTTTGGTATCGAATGATCACTCTCATCGGACCACATCCATCGAGAGAATACCGCCCACGATCTTTTTGTTCCTCCGGGAAGTGAGAACTGCTCGCATAGCGCAGCACCGCACGGCCGTCCCGGTTCCCTGCCGAGTGGGATCATGCTGGTCGGGCATGGGCCAACCAGCACACTGGACGCATCAGAGGAGACTCGTTTCTTTCCTGCTGCTGCTCAACCGAGCAACGCCACGATCGCCAAACAACCGATCACGATGCCGATCGCGCCGAGGCCGAGACCTGCTCCTGCCATGAGCAGCGCGCCGCGCAGTCTGCGCTCGGCCCGCTCCAGCCGGGTAACCAGCCGCTCATCCACCGTCTCGAGTTGCCCGACCCGGCCCTCCAGTGTCGTGAGAGAGTCGCGGAGCTGGGCGATATCGGCTTTGACGCTGCCGAGCGACTCGCTGTAATGGCGAACGAGTTCCTGCCAGTTCTGTTCGAGGCCCTGGAAACGAGCCACGAGCTCCTCGGAGAGCGCGCGTGCCATCCGCCAGCGTTCCTCGTGTTCCTGCTCGAGTCGCGACACTGTTCGCTGCGCCTGTGCCACGAGTCGAGCACCGTCTCGCTCGAACGTCGCGAGCTTCTCCCTGGCTTCTTCGAGCAGGCAGGAAAACTGCTGTTCGTGCTGGTGCAGGAGCGTCAGCGATTTCTCATAGAGGGACACGACCTCGGCGAGTCGTTCACCCAACTCGGTGAAATCGCCGACGAGCGACTCGACCGTATTGGCTGCCTGCTGCGCGCTCGCCAGCTGCTGCTCGAGTCGCCGGAGCTGGAGAAAGGAATCAGGGATCTCGCTCATGCTCACCGTCCTCCGTGACGACAACGGAGAGGCGCTGTTCCATCCGCTCCCTGAGGCCTTCCAAGAAGGTCACCGTCGTGGCGAGGCAGCTGAGTGCTCGCTCCAGTGGTCGGAGTATCGCCTCGCTCTGTTGCAGGAAGCGTTCGCTGGCCAGGAGCGCCAACAAGAGCCGCGTCTGGAACGCCTCCTCACCGAGCGCTGTCACTGCGTACTCCAGCAGCTCCTGCCGACCCTCCAACGAATCGAAAGGCCCCCCTGTTCCGGCCAAGAGCACGAGAGTCTGCGAAGCATCCAGCTCGGCAGCCTCCTGGGCGAACTCGAGAAGGGCCTCCCGCGACAGACCTTGCCTGATCGCCTCGGCGATCCCGCGCTCGAGATAGCCCCACGCCTCCCGCTCCCGGCCAGGACGCCGGCGAGCCAAGGCGCCGGCCAGATACAGTGCCGCCACATTGGTCGCTTCTTGTTCCAACCGCGTGGTCACCCGCGCGAGCATCCCTGCCACTCCGCCGCGCCGCTCGACCGCTTCGACGAATGCCCGGAGTCGTTCGCCATCGTACCGTTCCAGCAGTTCCGGGAGACGTCGCGCTAACTCTTCGAGACCCACATCCACCATTGGAAGCTCAGCACGCTTGCCGGGTGGGAAAACCAGATCCGGCACACAGACGTCACAGAATCCGCAACGGTAGGTATCGGGTGGCGGCGTGGTGTCGAAGCGCGCGAGCAACACCAAACGCCGGCACTCACCACGCTCTTGGCTAGTCGCATAGTCGAGTTCGTTCAAGAGCATCTGATACCGCATCGGGGGAACGACTTGATAAATCCGGGTCAACAAAATCGTCACCGCACGGTGGACGAGCTCTTCTCTGTTGAGACTCGTCGACTGGTGCACGAGACCCTCGAAAGCGACACCGAGGTCCGATACCGCTCCCGAGCCGGACGACCCATGTGACAACTGCTCCAGGACAACACTCGTCCGCTGCAAATACCTCCGTAAACCCTCGAGCACGTCTTGCGTCCGCCAGTCGCGGACAGGCTCGACATCGATCTGGACCTCGGTCAGTCGCCGATAGGTCAACGTGAAGTCCTGCACCAATCCGAGCAGTCGAAGGCGATAGAGCGCCAGTTGCACTCGCGTCAGCACCTCGTCGTCTTGACTCGTCCGGACGACGATGGGCCGCCCCTCGCGGACGAGTCTCCAGTGCTGGAGCGTCTCCGCGGTATCTTCCATCACCCCTGGGTAATTGGCGCGGATGAAACGGGCTTGCAAACCATAATCACACAGTGTCGCCAAACCGAAGGGGCAGCGATAGAACCGGTACGCTTGCCGATCGACGACGCAGGGTGGTTCCCCGAGGGCCGCCGCGATCTGCGGTCGGCAGTCCGGATGGGGTGGCCGGTAGAGCAGCGCCGCATGAGCATGCTCGCCATCTCTCCCGGCCCGGCCCACCTCCTGATAGTACGCTTCGAGACCACTCGCCAGGTTGTAGTGGACGACATAGCGGATGTTCGGCTTATCGATCCCCATGCCGAACCCCTTGGTCGCCACGAGCAATGGATGCTCGTTCCGCTGGAACTCGTCCTGGGTACGAGCCACCTCCTCGTCCCACCCGAAAGAACCGACCGGTTTTTCGAACTTCCGTCCACATTCCAGACACTCGTGCGGGTTACCGTTGCGCCACAGGGGTGAGCGACAGTGCGGACAGCGAGTCGGCGGCGTGCTCGCATGCACCGGAATCTGGCGTTGCCCGCTGAACACGTGCTCCGCGACTACTGACGCGACCCAATGGACTCCTTCGCGGAGCGTCGTCTTCCCATGCGGATTGGCATAGATGCAGAAGACGATCCCGGTCTCCTTGTGCGGACTCGCGCTGAAGTACAGCCTGTTGGGCGTGAAGCGGAGCGTCCGCGGCAGCCGTTCTCCTAATAGCCGAACGAGCGCGTGTTCCTTTTCGCTCGCCCCCAACGCAGCCGGCGTGTGAGCCGAGTAGCTCAAATTCGGCCGATCGCTGGTCGTTTCTTGCACGACGTCCGCTTCGCTGAGTTCCAGCGTGGCCAATATGTCGGCTCGCACCAGACGCGAGGCTGTCGCGGTCAATCCGACGATCGGGATCGTCCGGCCAGCGACCTCCTCGAGCTCTCGACGCAACTGCGGAATGCGCAGATACGCCGGCCGGAAGTCGTGTCCCCACTCCGAAACGCAATGGGCTTCGTCCACGACGAGCAAACCGATCGGGTGGTCCGCGCCGACCGCGCGCAGTTCCTGGAGGAATCCAGCGATCTGGAGACGCTCCGGTGCGACATACACGAGTCGATACCGTCCGGTGCGCAGGCCTTCGAGCTTCGCGCGCTTCTCGCTTTCGCTATCGTTCCCGGTGATGGCGACCGCCGTCACCACGCCGTTCTGTTCGAGGTTGAGCAGTTGATCCCGCATCAGCGACCGCAGCGGCGAGATGACCAGCGTCGCACTCGGCAGCAGGAGCGCCGAAAGCTGGAAGACGAGCGACTTTCCGAACCCGGTCGGGAGAACACCCAGACTCGACTCACCGCGCAGCGTCCGCTGGATCAGGGTCACCTGCTGTTCTTTCAGTTGTGGAATCCGAAAGAACCGCCGCGCAAAGAAATCCAACACGTCTCGCCGGAGGCCGACGGGGCGCCGCTGCAGCGCCGCGAGCCGCAACGACTGCTCTGCCGACGGCCAGCTGTCCCCCAAAATCTCGCGCGAGTCCGCTTGCCGGCCATCGAGGAATGCGATTCCCCGGCCAGGGAGCCGGTCCACGACCCGGCACGCCAACGGCGTGCGCGGGAGATCGACGAACACCGTTCCCTCATGCTCGCGATACGCCCGCGAGACGAACGGGGCGAGTTCCACATGGCGTGGGGAAGCACACAGCAACTCGATGTCCGGCAATGCTAACGGGATTCCAAAGAATTCGCTTCCCCGCTCGACCGTGGCGAGCGCGTCCGCGACGGCTAACTCGACGACCGGAAGACTCGCCCCAGTGACTCCCACCCGCAGCTGACGGACACCCTGTTCTGTCGCAACTCGAAGCAGGGACGAGAAAGCGCGTTGCCACAATCGAAATTCCGCGAGAAAGGACGCGACGAGGTCGAGTGCGACCGACGGCCGCCTGGCCGTCCGGCGCAACACCGCCGACTCATCTCCGCCGGCGAATCGCCAAGAATGCACCCACACGTAGTTCCCATCCTCCGCGTGCAGCTCTTCGCGGCGCACGTCGAGTGACTCGAGTGCACCGGGATCGATCGCCTGCACTGCGCGAAGCAGAGCGCTTCGTACTGGTACCGGCAAGACGCCGAGGACATTGCGCTCGGTCGATCCGAGGGTCCCCTCCCCACAAAGTGACCTCACGAACCACCAAAACCAGGTTCGAGCCTCGACGGACGTGCGAACCTCCGGCAGCGTCACCGCATCGACCTCTCTCGACCCTGCACCACAGCAGAACGACCGAGCATTCACTCGTGATTGTCGGTCGAAAGTACGATATCGAAAAGGGGGTCGAAGCTCCCGGTCGGACGATCGACCACCTCGCCCTGTCGCCCCTGTTCGCGGTTGAGGGAAAGGCGTTCAGGTATCGACGTGTCCGCTCCGCCGCTCCTGAGCGTTCCAGCAGGCAATGGGCAGAGCGGCGAAGGCGACCGATGCGCCGAAGCGTGGTGCGGCGCGCATCGGCAGCGTCTTCGCTCACTCGGTGACGACGATCCGTCCCCTCATCTCGCGGAACGACGGTCCGCAGAGTTCAGTACAGCGGATCTCGTACGTCCCAGCGCGCTCTGGCCGCAGGGGCACGACCGCCACATCACCGGGGACGACACGAACGGTCAACCGCTCTGCACCGAGGTCAACGGACAAAGCGTGAGGAACATCGCTCGCGGAGACGAGCAAGCGATACTGAACTCCTCGTCGCAGCTCCAAAACTGGATACCAACCGTCAACTCGCCCGACCAGATAGACCTCCGCCCCCGGCGGTGGGGCCACGATGGGTACACCCTCGTACTCACCGACCTGATACGTCGTCACGAACGTGGAGACGCGCCGTTCGAAGACCGAAGGATCTTCTTGGAATCGGTCGCCCATCGCCGCAGGCGCACCGAACTCGGATACCACTACACCGTACTCGAGGAAAGCCAGCGGCACGAGAGCGAGCCCCAGCGCAGCCAGCGGGAACAGCAAGCGCTCCGGAACTCGCGCGCCCCGAGTCGGTCGCGCGGTTCTCCGCTCTGGCCGCGTCGAGCGGACGAGAAGCCCCACGAGCACCGCCGCGTAGAGTCCGCCGCCAGCGACCCACATGATCGCTCCTCCCAACCGCTGGTCGGCTAGGGCATCGAAGCCCCACAGGGTCGCCGTTTCCTCGTAAACCCGGTAGAGAGGACGCGGCGCCAGCGTCACCGTGGCACAGACCAGATCGGTCGCCATCCAGACCGCGAACGTGAGGAGAATCTTCGTCGTCGCACGCAGCCTGCAGTGACCAGGGAGTGCTTCCGCGAGCATTACCCAAAAGAGCAGCGATCCGAGGAAGAAGGTCAGATGCTCGAGTTCGTGCACCAGCGGATCGCGCACAGCTGCCTCGTACAGCGACGGATAATGCCACAGCGCGAAGGGAACCGTGGCCGCGAGGAACACCACAGCTGGCTGGGTCGACACAGCGAGTATCCATCGTACCTGGTGCTGCTGAGCGAACCAGCGCAGAGAACCAGCGGGAAGACCACGCAGGATCACCCGGACCGGCTGTCCCACTACCAGCAGCGGTGGGGCGACGAGCATGAGGAGCGTATGCTGCACCATGTGGACGCTGAAACGGACGCCGTTGCCGTGATCGGGCGGCCCCATGAGCGCCACCGCGATCACCTCAAGCCCAGCCAGATACGCGAGGGCTCGCCAGCGAGAGACCCGCCTGCGACCATGCCGTGGAGCAGCGTACCAGGCGACCAGATAAGCAGCGGCAGCTGAGACGAGAAGAGCGGTCAGAAACGGATCGAGATGCCATGCCCGCAGGAGATCGGTCGGCGCCATCGACGTGTGGAGAACCGGCAAAAACGGTGCGGGCATACCGACCTCCTACCCGGCACCGCGCCCTCGAGATACAGCTCAGCTCTTCGGTGCCGGTTGCCCGAGGCGCTGTTCCAATGCACGGATCGCCTCGCGGTCACGCGCGATCAGCGTTTCGAGGTACGCCCGCAAGGTCATGCGACCGCGCGGCGTCTCGAACTCCTGCTGCCACACACTGTCCGGGAGATCGCGGACCATGGCGAGTGTCGCTTCTCGGGCTGTCCCGAATTGGCTGAGCAAGACGATCGGGACGAGACCGAGTGCCGTTTGCTGGAGCGTGACCAGCGGTTCCGCTTCGTCGTCGACGATCGTTCGCTCACCACCCCGCAACATCTCCTTGATCGCTTGCGAAGCATTCAGCTCGCGATTGCGGAGACGATAGAGGATCCCGAGCGGGCTCGTAGGGTCCTCGACCGCCCCTGCATCGGCGTTCATCGCCGCCAGGAGGGGCCGAAACCGCTGGTTGAGCTCGCGGTACGTGGCAATCAGCGCCTCGACAACATCCCGATCGGCCATGCCGGCTCCTCCGTCTCCGCTTCCCCCAACCCGATCTCCGTCTACGATAGCGGAAAGCGGTGTACCCCAGCAAGAGCGTCATTACCTCGTCCCCGCCATGTCTAGCCCTCCACCTCCAGCGTCCGATCGTCGCCGAGGATCACTGCAGTCACAGCCTCGTTCCGCACGACGCCCGTCCACGAATCCCCCACCACGGCACATTCTCGCGCTCTCCGCACACACCTGGAATGTTGGGCAGCCTTGCTCACCGCGTCAGCGTTTGGTATCATCTACGCAATCAGCTGAGATTCATCCCTAAATCGCAAAGGAGGTAGTGCTCGATGAAGTCTCGCGCAGCGGTCTTGTACGGCCCGACCCGAGCGTTCTCCATCGAGGAGATCGAGGTCGACGAGCCGAAAGAGGGAGAAGTGCTGGTCAAGCTGGTCGCCACGGGACTGTGCCATTCCGATTGGCACTTCGCGACTGGCGCTGCCCCCGTTCGCTTTCCCATGGTCGTCGGGCACGAAGGTGCTGGCATCGTGGAAAAGGTCGGTCCCGGCGTCAGCGAGGTCCAGCCGGGTGACCATGTCGTGCTCTGTTACATCCCCGCCTGCGGCACGTGTCGCTGGTGCCTGAGCGGGCTG